>CAZTXK010000037.1:0-5649 GCA_964617275.1 uncultured Dactylococcopsis sp.
TTAATGAAGTTGCTAATTAAAGAGCTATGTCAGAAACCATTTCTTTCCCTTCCTTAGTCCAGTTTTCCGCCGCCACCGAAACTGAATCTCGCCCTTGGGGTTCATTTACCACCCTAGAAGAGGGGACGGGATATAAAATTAAGCGTATTGAAGTTAAACCCGGACATCGTTTCAGTCTGCAAATGCATCATCATCGCAGTGAACATTGGATTGTTGTCTCGGGAACCGCGAAAGTGATTTGTGGCGATCAAGAAGAAATCCTGAGTTGTAATCAATCTACCTATGTTCCTCAATGTACTGCCCATCGGCTGGAAAATCCAGGGGTGATCAATTTAGTGTTGATTGAGGTGCAAAATGGAGAGTATTTAGGAGAAGATGATATCATTCGTTTTCAGGATGATTATGCTCGCTGAAGATAGATGATTAAAATTAGTGACGCAGCGCAAGCTGAAATTAAGCGCATGCAGGAAAGTCAGGAAAAATGGAATAGCTATCTTCGTCTCAGTGTGAAAGAAGGTGGCTGTTCTGGATTGTATTATACCTTTGACTGGGAAGAGGACATTCAAAACAGCGATCGCGTTTATCCGCAAACTGACTTTTCTGTCATTATCAATGAAAAGAGTCTTCCTTATCTCAATCAGTTGACATTAGACTTTACAGAAGATTTAATGGGGGGTGGATTTCGTTTCCAAAACTCCCAGGCTACAAAATCTTGTAGTTGCGGCATTTCTTTTACCCTTGATTAATTGAGTCATTTGGTAATTTCCACCTTCCCTCACTTTTGAAGGGGACGAGCTTGACAGACTTGCAAAAAAGGGGATACAATGGGGTGCTGTTGACCAATGGTGGTCAGCCGCAGGCTCCGTCGTCTTAGTCTGCGGAGTACGGCTGACTCAAATAGACAACAGTAACCACTAGCAAAGGAATTGTCCAAGGCTAACTCATGCCAACAATCCAGCAATTAATCAGAAAAGAACGATCCAAGCTAACCCAAGCCACCAAGTCGCCCGCCCTCAAACAATGTCCGCAGCGACGAGGTGTCTGCACACGGGTTTATACAGCAACGCCGAAAAAGCCTAACTCCGCCCTAAGGAAGGTCGCTAGGGTGCGTCTAACTTCTGGCTATGAAGTGACCGCCTACATCCCAGGGATTGGTCACAACTTACAGGAACACTCTGTAGTTTTAATTAGAGGAGGAAGGGTGAAAGACTTACCCGGAGTCCGTTACCATATCGTTCGTGGAACTCTTGACACAACAGGAGTTAAAGATCGTCGTCAAGGACGGTCAAAATATGGAACCAAACGCCCAAAATAAGCTCAATTAGGAAAATCGCTTATGTCTCGTCGGAGTAACGTCAAAAAAGGTCCAGTTCCCCCCGATCCCAAATATAATAGTCGCCTAGTCAGCATGATGATTCGGCGATTAATGTTGGATGGGAAAAAATCACTCGCGTCAAAAATCTTATACGATGCTTTTCAGATCGTAGAAGAAAAAACCAATACGGATCCACTAGAAACTTTTGAACAAGCAGTGCGTAATGTCACTCCTCTAGTGCAAGTTAAAGCGCGAAGAGTGGGAGGGGCAACTTACCAAGTGCCCATGGAAGTGCGTCCAGAAAGAGGAACCAGTTTAGCCCTGCGTTGGCTCGCGCAGTATAGCCGCAGCCGTTCCGGGAAAACCATGGCAACACGATTTGCCAATGAAATTATGGATGCTGCCAATGAAACCGGAAGTACCGTTCGGAAACGGGAAGAAACCCACAAAATGGCAGAAGCCAATAAAGCCTTTGCTCACTACCGTTATTAGCGTGATGCTGGCGCGGTGAAAATGTAAAAAAAGTTATAAAATTGTAAACAGCGCAATAATGTATATAAAAACCAGCACTGCTCAAAGAAGGAGGTCACCATGGCGCGTAGTATCCCCCTAGAACGAGTCCGCAATATCGGGATCGCAGCCCACATTGATGCTGGGAAAACGACGACCACCGAACGCATCCTCTATTATTCAGGGGTTGCCCATAAGTTGGGGGAAGTTCATGATGGCAATGCCGTAATGGACTGGATGTCTCAAGAAAGAGAACGGGGTATCACCATTACCGCGGCGGCTATCAGCACCAGTTGGCTAGATAACAAAATTAATATTATTGATACCCCCGGTCACGTGGACTTCACCATTGAAGTCGAACGTTCCATGCGGGTGTTAGACGGGGTCATTACCGTATTGTGTTCCGTGGGAGGAGTTCAACCGCAAACGGAAACGGTTTGGCGGCAAGCCGAACGTTATAGCGTCCCCAGAATTGTCTTTGTGAACAAGATGGATCGCACGGGGGCAAATTACTATAAAGTGTATGAACAACTGCGCGATCGGCTGCGTTGCAATGCTGTCCCCATTCAACTTCCCATTGGATCGGAAAGTGAATTTCAAGGACTCGTTGACTTAGTGGGGATGAAAGCCTACATCTACAACAACGATCTGGGAACTGATATTCAAATTACTGACATTCCTGAGGATATGCAGGAAATTGCTCAGGAGTATCGATCCAAGTTAGTGGAAGCGGTTGCCGAAACCGATGAAGAACTTTTAGAAAAATACCTTGCTGAGGAAAGCCTAGAAGAAGATGAGCTTCGTCAAGGCTTGCGCAAAGCCACTTTAAATCGGGAAATTGTTCCCATGCTCTGTGGTTCCTCCTTTAAGAATAAAGGGGTACAACTCCTGCTCAATGCGGTAGTTGATTATCTTCCTGCACCGACAGAAGTCCCTCCCATTGAAGGAACCCTACCAGATGGAACGGAAGCGACTCGTCCTTCCAGCGATGATGAACCCTTAGCTGCCCTCGCCTTTAAAGTGGCCTCCGATCCCTACGGACGGCTAACCTTTATTCGGGTTTATTCTGGGGTGGTTAAAAAAGGAAGTTATATCTACAACGCCACGAAGGATAAAAAAGAACGGCTCTCTCGCCTGATTGTCATGAAGTCCAATGAACGGATTGAAGTGGATGAATTGCGAGCGGGAGAACTTGGCGCGATCGTGGGCTTGAAAAATACCACCACTGGGGATACTCTCTGTGACGAAAATAATCCCATTATCCTAGAGTCCATTTACATTCCAGAACCAGTGATTTCGGTGGCAGTGGAGCCAAAAACCAAAGCAGATATGGATAAATTATCCAAAGCTCTGCAAGCGTTAGCTGATGAAGATCCCACTTTCCGAGTCAATACTGATCCAGAAACTAATCAAACAGTTATTGCAGGAATGGGCGAACTCCACTTAGAAATTCTGGTGGATCGGATGCTACGAGAATTTAAGGTAGAAGCCAATATTGGTCAGCCTCAAGTTGCTTATCGCGAGACCATCCGTCAGTCTAGCAATGCCGAAGGGAAATTTATTCGCCAAAGTGGCGGTAAAGGGCAATATGGTCACGTGGTTTTAGAGGTAGAACCCGGGGAATCTGGTAGTGGATTTGAATTTACATCTAAAATCGTTGGCGGGGTCATTCCGAAAGAATATATCCCCTCAGTGGAAGAAGGCATCAAAGAAACCTGCGAATCTGGTATATTAGCAGGTTATCCCATGATTGATCTCAAAGTGAGATTAGTTGATGGGTCTTATCACGATGTGGATTCCTCGGAAATGGCTTTCAAAATTGCTGGTTCTATGGGAATTCGGGAAGCAGTCCAAAAAGCAAGTCCGGTTCTGTTAGAGCCAATGATGAAAGTGGAAGTAGAAGTCCCTGAAGATTTCATGGGGGATATCATGGGCGATATCAACTCTCGTCGGGGTCAAATCGGTAACATGAATACCGAAGATGGAATTGCCAAAATTTCGGCAGAAGTTCCTCTGGCTGAGATGTTTGGGTATGCGACTGATATCCGCTCGAAAACTCAGGGTCGAGGAATCTTTACCATGGAATTCAGCCACTACGCTGAAGTCCCCAATCATGTTGCTGAAGCCGTTATGGCAAAAATGCAAGGGAACGCATAACTTAGAAGACATAAGGAATAATTAACTCATGGCACGCGAAAAATTTGAACGAACCAAAGACCACGCAAATATCGGTACAGTCGGTCACGTTGACCACGGTAAAACCACATTAACTGCTGCTTTAACCCTGACTCTCTCTTACTCGGGTCGTGCGAAAGCTCGTCAATATGAAGATATTGATACAGCTCCTGAAGAAAAAGCGCGGGGAATTACCATTAATACGGCTCACGTAGAATATGAAACCGATAAGCGTCACTATGCCCACGTCGATTGCCCTGGACACGCTGACTATGTGAAAAACATGATTACTGGGGCAGCGCAAATGGATGGGGCGGTACTTGTGGTATCGGCAGCAGATGGTCCCATGCCTCAAACCCGTGAGCATATTCTCCTTGCTCGTCAGGTGGGTATTTCTAACTTGGTGGTTTTCTTAAATAAAGTTGACCAAGTCGATGACGAAGAGCTTTTAGAATTAGTGGAATTGGAAGTTCGGGAGTTACTCAGTGAGTACGATTTCCCCGGTGATGATATTCCGGTTATTTCTGGCTCGGCGTTAATGGCTGTGGAAGAATTAACCAAGAATCCTCAAATCAGTAAAGGGGAAAATGAGTGGGTTGATAAAATCTATGAATTAATGGATGCAGTAGATAATTATATTCCCACCCCTGAGCGTGATGTTGATAAGCCCTTCTTAATGGCTGTAGAAGACGTATTCTCGATTACGGGTCGGGGAACGGTTGCTACTGGCCGAATTGAGCGCGGTAAGGTCAAAACTGGCGAAGAAGTGGAAATTGTTGGTATTCAGAATACTCGCAAAACCACAGTTACTGGGGTAGAAATGTTCCAGAAAACCCTCGATGAAGGGTTAGCTGGGGATAACGTTGGTGTTTTACTCCGTGGTGTCCAAAAAGATGATATTGAGCGTGGCATGGTTTTAGCCAAGCCTGGTTCTATTACTCCTCATACCCAGTTTGAAGCTGAGGTGTATGTCTTGAAAAAAGAAGAAGGCGGTCGTCATACTCCTTTCTTTACCAACTATCGTCCTCAATTCTTTGTTCGGACTACGGATGTAACGGGAACGATTGTTGGGTTTACCGCTGATGATGGCAGTGCTGCAGAAATGGTGATGCCCGGCGATCGCGTGAAAATGACTGTCGAACTCATTAACCCCGTTGCGATTGAACAAGGAATGCGTTTTGCCATTCGGGAAGGCGGTTGCACTATTGGTGCTGGCGTTGTTTCCAAAATTGTCCAATAGCTCACTAATTTAAACCATCCAGAGCAACAGGGAAACATCTCTGTTGCTCTTTGTCTGTCTGAACCTAGAAAACTGAATTAATCTGAAATTATGGCAACTATCCAGCAACAAAAAATTCGTATCCGTTTGAAAGGATTTGATCGTCGTTTACTCGATACGTCTTGCGATAAAATTGTCGATACGGCAAAGCGTACTGATGCCAATGCGGTGGGCCCGATTCCTTTACCAACTAAGCGCAAGATTTATTGTGTTCTGCGATCGCCGCACGTAAATAAAGATTCTCGGGAACACTTTGAAACTCGCACTCACCGACGGATTATTGATATTTATCAGCCTTCTTCTAAAACCATTGATGCGTTGATGAAATTGGATTTACCCGCAGGGGTTGATATTGAAGTGAAGTTGTAAT
>CAZTXK010000037.1:5749-13661 GCA_964617275.1 uncultured Dactylococcopsis sp.
ATGCAAGGAAAAGATTGGTCAATTCAGGAGTTACCGCGTTTAGATGAAACAGCGCGATCGCGCTTTCAAGAGTTAGGCATCACCACCACCCAAGAATTACTCGTCAAAGCCCAAACTTCCGAAGCGAAAACGAAAATTGCCCAATATATTGATAAAAAGCCGCAACAAATTAGTAAGTGGCTTATTATGGCAGATTTAGCGCGTTTGCCCAGTGTTGGCTGCCAATATTGTGGCTTACTGCTTCATGCAGGAATTGGCTCGATCGCGCAACTCAGTCAAACTCACCCCCAAAAACTGCATCAAAAGATTTTACGCTTACAAGTGTCTCTATACAAAAGTAAAGATCATTGCCCTCCTGTGGGAACTGTGCAAAACTGGATTCGAGAAGCACAGCAATTAACCCCTTAAATTATTAATAGAATGAACAATCGCTTATTAGTTACGGGTGGGGCGGGCTTTATTGGCTCTAACTTTGTTCACTATTGGTTAGACAATCATTCTGAAGATCAAGTCATTGTCTTAGATGCTCTCACCTATGCTGGTAATTTTAATAACTTAAAAGACTTAGAGAGGAATCCTAATTTTATTTTTGTTCAAGGCAATATTCGCGATCGCGCTTTAATTGATACCCTTCTTCACGAGCATCATATTAATATTATTGCCCATTTTGCCGCCGAGTCTCACGTGGATCGTTCCATCCTTGCGCCAGACTCCTTTATTCAAACCAATCTTATTGGCACTTTTACCCTTCTCGAAGCCTTCCGAGAGTATTTTCCGCAACTAGAAACCACTGCAAGATTTCTCCACGTTTCCACAGACGAAGTTTATGGCACATTAGAACCTGAGGATCCGCCGTTTCAAGAAACCACGCCCTATGCGCCCAATAGCCCTTATTCCGCCTCCAAAGCAGGGAGTGATCATCTAGTTCGCGCTTACTATCATACCTATAATATTCCGACCTTAATTACCAATTGTTCTAATAATTATGGCCCCTATCACTATCCCGAAAAGCTGATTCCTCTGATTTGTATTAATATTCTCCTTGGTAAGTCTTTACCGATTTATGGCGATGGGCAAAATGTGCGAGATTGGCTCTATGTTTTCGATCATTGTCGCGCCCTCGATACAGTAATTCAAAAAGGAACACCCGGAGAAACTTATAACATTGGGGGGAATAACGAAGTTAAAAATATTGACTTAGTAAAAATGTTATGCCAATTAATGGATGAATTAGCCCCAAATCTTCCCATTTCTCCAGCAGAAAACTTAATTACTTTTGTTAAAGATCGTCCCGGACATGACCGCCGTTATGCCATTGATGCGAGTAAAATTAAAACAGAATTAGGGTGGCAACCTTCAGTTACGGTTAAGGAAGGCTTGCGAGAAACCGTGAACTGGTATTTAGAAAACCGTCACTGGTGGGAACCTTTATTATCCCAAGAGTATCAAGCCTATTATCAGCAACTCTACAACTCTTAAGGAAAATGTATGGGAAGGATGTTCCGCTTTTATGTTTAGCTTATATTGTCGGTCTTTTAATTGCTATAGGAATTGAGCAATATTGGCTAACGCTCCTTATTTTTGGGCTAATTTTAGGGGGGATTACTTGGAAATTTTTGCTTCCTCAGCAAGCATGGAACTTCCGCTCCAGTTTTCTTATTATTATAATTACGTTAATCGGATTTGTTTCTTTTTATCTTCGTTTCCCAACCCTAACCGCTAATGATGTTAGCCAAATTATTCCCCCAGACACAAATGGAATTCAGACAACAGTAATCGGAAAGATTTTAAATTCTCCGACGCTTAACCGTGAGGGAAGGTTAAGATTTTGGCTATCCGTGCAAGAAGTTGAGAATCAATCCAAGGTTAACGGAAAACTTTATGTCACCCTTCCAGAAGAGTTTGAGACAAAATTAACCCCCGGTTCAGTGCTTGAAATTAGTGGCTATCTTTATCAGCCAAAAACACCCAATAATCCGGGACAATTTAATTTTAAAGACTATCTGCAGCGTCATGGGGCATTTGCTGGAATCAGTGGCAAAAAAGTAACCGTAATTGAAGAAAATACTTGGGGATTATGGTGGTTACGGGAGCGCATTATTAAGGTTCATTTTGATGGATTAGGAAGCCCAAAAGGAACGTTACTCAGTGCTATGGTTTTAGGGAGAAGGGTGGTTAGTTTACCCTCTGATCTGCAAGAACAGTTTTTAAGAGCAGGGTTAGCTCATATTTTAGCCGCTTCTGGGTTTCATGTTTCTTTATTATTGGGAGCGGTTTTAGCGGTTACGCAACGTTTTTCGGGATTAATTCGGTTTGGGGTTGGAATCACGGTTTTAATTTTTTATATCGGGGTAACTGGGTTACAACCGTCGATTTTAAGAGCCAGTTTAATGGGAGTTGCTGTTTTATTAGGGTTATTAACTGAACGCAAAGTTAATTCACAGCGATCGCTGCTGGTTATTGCCACTATTTTATTATTAATTAACCCGTTATGGATTATTGATTTAGGGTTTCAGTTTAGTTTTTTGGCAACATTCGGTTTAATCATAACGACTCCTTTTATCCTTAGAAAGCTAGAGTTTATTCCTCCCACCATTGCTTCTATGATTGCTGTTCCCGTTGCCGTTTTTCCTTGGATATTTCCCTTACAATTATTTCACTTTGGCACAGTGGCAACCTATAGTATTTTTCTAAATATTTTCCTGATGCCGTTTGTGGTGTTAGTTATTTTTGGGGGAATGCTGAGTGCAGGAATGGGATTAATATTTTTCCAGTTAGGAAGCACGATCGCGCTTTTTCTTTCTCCCTTTATCCAACTGCTAATAACCGTTGTCAGGCTTTTTAATCAATTACCTGGGTTTTATATCTTGTTTGGTCAAATTGGGTTATGGCAAGTTTTAGCAATCTATACCTTAATGATTTTTATCTGGAAATCAGCAAGGGGTCAACGGTATTGGAAAATTTTAACCCTGGGCGCGATCGCGCTTCTAATTATTCCCATTACTTATCAACAATTAACCCGAAGACAAATTACCGTTTTTGCTACCCCATCTCCGAAAACTATTTTAATACAAAATCGGGGGGATATTACGTTAATTAATTGTGGCGATCAAGATACAATCCGTTATACAATTTCTCCTTTTTTAGAAGCAGAGGGCATTCAAACCATTAATCACGCGATCGCGCTTCACCCCAATAACCAATGGCAGGTTTTAAAAGATAACTTTGATGTCAAAACCTTATGGATTAAACCCCAATTCCAAGATAGGATTAAAAATCTTTCCAATGTTAACGTTCAAGCTATCTCAACAGAGAACAATCTTATCAATCAGAGAGGATTACAGATTAACCGAACTGAGGAAAATTTAATGACCATAACCCTTGGCAATCAAAAATGGTTAATTCTCAATTATCCTAAGCAAATTCTGCCTCGCTTAAATCCAGAGTTAGCGAATACCGATATCATGGTATGGGAAGGAACCAAAATCAATCCAACTTGGCTGGAACAATTAACTCCAGAAAGCGCGATCGCGATTACAAATCAATCCACCAAGGAACTAAAAAGAACAATGAATCAAAGGAATATTAACTTTTATTCTACCGCCAAAAATGGGGCAATTCAATGGACTCCTCAACAAGGCTTAAACGCGATCTTTGACTAAGGTTAACGCTTCTTCCACCACTTCTGCACCGACATCAAAACCACAACCTTTTTCTGTCAAATATTGTCGCCACAATCTTGCCCCGGGTTGCCCATTAAATAAATGAATCAAATGGCGCGTCATATGATTTAATTTAACCCCTCGATTAACCCAATCATCAATATAAGGAAGCATTTTTTTGACCACTTCTTTCATCATCAATGGTTTGCGATCTTCCCCATAAATTTCCTGATCAACCGTAGCAAATAAAGCGGGATTGTCATACGCCGCCCGCCCAATCATTACCGCATCCACATAAGATAAATGTTTTTTAATTTCACTTAGCGTTTTAATCCCCCCATTAACCTCAATAAAGAGATGGGGAAAATCTTGTTTGAGACGATAAATATCCTCATACCGTAAAGGGGGAACATTACGGTTTTCTTTTGGGCTTAATCCCTGTAACCATGCTTTCCGCGCATGAACTGTGAAGCGTTGACAACCCGCCTCAGACACAACTCGCACAAACTCTGTCATGTCTTCATAGCGATCGCGCTCATCAATGCCAATGCGATGTTTGACCGTAACAGGGAGATCCACCGCTTGCTGCATGGCTTCTACCACGTTTGCCACAATCTCGGGTTGTGCCATGAGACAAGCCCCAAAATTGCCACTTTTAACGCGATCGCTGGGACAACCCACATTAAGATTAATTTCATCATACCCCCAATCGGCAGCTATGCGAGCGCACTCCGCCGCTTTTTCGGGATCATCGCCGCCAATTTGCAACGCCAAGGGATGTTCTTCTGGGGAGAAATCCAGAAGTTTCGCGCGATCGCCGTTAAGAATCGCTGGAATCGTCACCATTTCCGTATAAAGTAAAGTCTTACGGGTAATCAGTCGCATTAAATAGCGAAAATGACGATCCGTGCGATCCATCATGGGGGCAACACTGAGAGGATTCCCTGTGGCATAATCAGAAGTTGGTGGTGACTTAAGAAGCTGAGTCGAAACCATAAAAAAATAACGAATAACTAACAACAATGCCAATTGACAATCTTAAACCTGTTAATCAACAAGACATTGTCCCCTACAATCCCTATTATCCAGGGGCAAAACGTAGCTGGCTACCCTTAGCCATTAGCCTCTATCGAGAAGGAAAATTAGAAGGACAACGCCCCATAGAAGGCGGTAAACCGATTCCCTTTGTTTCCACTTGGACGATTTCCTCCCTTCCTCTCGAACAAACCCGTTGTCGGCTACAATTTGATGGCAGTCCAGACCTCAATTATGAAGTCGTCCTTAAAAACGAGGATTTTATTGGGTATCTCATCGAAGTCATTAGGAACTACCAACGAGAAGGGCTAATTGATTTCCCCAAAGAGTTTTACCGCCAGTTACTGAAAATGCCCGCAAGTTAGGAAGATCAGAAATTTTCATACTGCGCGATCGCGCTTTTTAGCTTCTCCATCACCTGCGACACTTCCATCGCGCCCAACTCACCGGAAGCACGAGTTCTAACACTGAGGCTATTCGCTTCCACTTCTTTTGCCCCAATCACTCCCATAACAGGGACTTTCTGCTTCTCAGCATTCCGAATCAGTTTTCCTAACCGTTCGCCACTGAGATCAGCCTTCGCGCGAATCCCCGCTTGTTGCATTTGCGATTCCACTTTCTGGGTAAACTCATACTGTTCATTTGTTACGGGTAACAAGCGTACTTGTTCCGGGGCTAACCATAACGGAAAATCCCCTGCATATTGTTCGATTAGAATCCCAATCAGGCGTTCGAGAGAACCAAACGGCGCACGGTGAATCATCACAGGACGCTTTCTCGTCCCATCTTCCGCCGTATAAGTCAAATCAAAGCGTTCTGGCAAATTATAATCTACCTGTACCGTTCCCAGTTGCCACTCACGCCCTAAAACATCTTCAAAAATAAAATCAAGTTTCGGTCCATAAAAGGCAGCTTCACCAATCCCCTCAAAATAATCCATGCCTAACTTTTCTACAGCGCGACGAATCGCATTTTCCGATTTATTCCAAGCCTCTTCCGAACCGATATACTTATCCGACTCAGGATCACGGAAACTTAATCGCGCTCTGAAATTATCCAAATGAAGGCTTCTAAACACCGACAGAATTAAATCCACAACACTGAGAAACTCATCATCAAGTTGATCAGGGGTAACAAATAAATGGGAATCATCCACAGTAAAACCGCGCACTCGGGTTAATCCCCCCAACTCTCCCGACTGTTCATAACGATAAACCGTGCCAAACTCCGCTAACCGAATCGGTAACTCGCGATAGGAATGGAGTTCATTTTTATAAATCTGGATATGAAACGGGCAGTTCATCGGCTTGAGAACAAATCCCTGTTCCTCGGCTGCCGCTTTCTCATCCTCCGACATCAGCGGAAACATATCTTCCTGATAGTTTTGCCAATGTCCAGAAGTCTTAAATAAATCCACTCTCGCAATATGAGGCGTTACCACAGGGGAATATCCCCGTTTAAGTTGTTCTTGTTTGAGAAAATCCTCCAAAAGACTCCGTAACATCGTTCCTTTAGGAGTCCACAACGGCAACCCTGGCCCCACCGGATCCGTAAAGGTAAATAGCCCCAACTCTTTTCCAAGACGGCGGTGATCTCGTCTTAGGGCTTCTTCTTTACGACGTTTATATTCCGCTAATTGTTCAGGGGTTTCCCAAGCTGTGCCATAAATTCGCTGCAGTTGGGGGTTATTTTCATCCCCGCGCCAATACGCCCCAGCAACACTTTCCACGTCAATTGCCTTCGGGTTTAACTCCCCTGTACTTTCCACATGAGGCCCGGCACATAAATCCCACCATTGTTCTCCCAGATGGTAAATGCTAATCGGCCCCCCTTCAATATCATCCAGAATTTCCAGCTTATAGGGTTCTTGTAATTCCTCAATCCGCCGCTTTGCTTCCTCTCGGCTGACTTCTTCCCGAATTAACGGCAATTTCTTCTTAATAATTTTCACCATCTCTTTTTTGATGGCTTTTAAGTCTTCTTCTGTAAAGGGTTCAGGCTTATCAAAGTCGTAGTAGAATCCATTTTCCGTCCAAGGGCCAATGGTCACTTGTGCCTCAGGAAATAGCCGCTGCACTGCCATTGCCATGACGTGAGATGCTGTATGGCGAATGCGTTTCAGTTTCTCTGATTCACTGGTTTTTGGCAGATGAATCGCTTCCGATTTTTCTTGGCTGGCCCGAGATTCTACACTAGACATTGTAATTTTAAGATTCGCTTTCTCTAACAACTTAAATTGAACTGCTATCCCCTTGTTGGAGCTTTAAGCCAAGCAAGAGTGATATTGCAGTTGCCATTACATTTTATCCTATCAATCCAGATTCCTACAGTTAACCAGTCAGAGAGTCATCGGTGTAGTGGTTGGTTATTTCTGTCAGGCTAGGGGATATGATGCAAATGGGAAATCTGTGTCGCACAAGAGGAGGGTGAATGATAGATATTTATGGGGGTCAAGATCCCAGAGATATTCCCACTTATACAGTAAGCACTGTTGCTCGCTACTTAAAAATTCCTGAATCCACAATACGCTCTTGGACTAGGGGATACAATTATTCTGTTAATGAAGGGAATCGGAAGTTTTCTCCTCCAATTGAAGTTAATCAAAAAGCACCTTTACGTTTGAGCTTTACTAATTTAATTGAAGTTCATGTTTTACGAGCAATTCGACAGGATCATAAGGTGAATCTCACCAGTATTCGCACTGCCCTAGATCACCTGAGTAAACAAATGGGAGTATCTCATCCTCTTGCTCGTCAAGAATTTAAAACGGATGGTGTGGACTTGTTTGTAGAGGATTACGGTCGTTTAATTAATGCCTCTAAAAGAGGTCAGATTACGCTTAAGGAGTCATTTAATACCCATTTGAACAGGATTGAGCCTGATGACAGCGGTTTAGCGATTCAGCTTTATCCCTTTACTCGCTCTCATGAAGAAAATAACCCTCGAATTGTGGTGATTGATCCTCGAATTGCTTTTGGTCGCTCCACGATCGCGCTTACTGGGATTACTACTGAGATTATTATGGAGCGGTTTCAAGCTGGTGATTCCCAAGAAGAAATCGCTAAAGATTACGAATGTGAGATTTACCAAATTGAAGAGGCAATCCGTTGTGAAACTGCAGCATGACTTCTGATTCTAAAGGCGTTACGTTTTTTATTGATCGTTGCTTGGGTAAACATCGAGTTTTAGAGGAGTTACGAGCAACTGGTATTCAA
>CAZTXK010000038.1:0-5592 GCA_964617275.1 uncultured Dactylococcopsis sp.
CGCCATTTTAAGATTCCTCCAATTTTAGATAATTACAAGCGAGATTGTTCTACCGTTTTGATTGAGGTTACCCGAAGCTGTTGATTCAACGCGAAAGAGAACAAGAGCTTATTATGAAACCTCAGAACCATTTTTAATCTCAACTATGGCGTTTCCTCTTCTTCTAAAGCCTCGTCAGGGTTAACCTGTTTTCGCAGTAGTTCAATTTGTCGTTGATTGGAACTAACGGCACTATTTAGGGTTTCCAATTCTTGTGGAAATTGTTGATTAAAGGTTTCCATTTGTCGTTTTTGGGCTGCGACTTGTTCTTCTAATTCCTGTAATTTTTCCCTTAATTCAGTTTCGGTGCTTGCAAACTGTTCTGCTTGTCGTTGGGTAACTTGTTCTTGTACTAATAAACGATAAGCAAACCATCCTGAAACCCCAATGGTAATAATAATTCCCACGACTAAGCCTGTAATTAGGGTTTGGGCTAATCCTTGTAAGCGGTCTAATTTGGCTTGTAAAACTTCCACCTTCTCAGATAGGTCTTGAGCTTGAGAAGTTTCCGAATTGGAGTCAGAAAAAGATTGCGGGTTCATGGCTAGAGTGACATTGGCGAGTCGATATAAACTACTGGTTCGGGGGTGGTAAATTTAAGATTATGGGCGGCTAATTTATGCGCGATCGCGTCATTGGCTAATTCTAAAAGCCGTTTCCGTAACCCTAAAGAACTTTGATCAACCCCGGAAATAAAAAAGATTACCCGAGCGCGAGTTCCAGTTTCTTGCTCAGTGGAAGAAAACTGAACATAAATACTGGCTTCATTAAAGCCCCAAAACACTTGGCTGGCTTCTTGGACAACTTCTTTGACCAAAGCCCGTTCTCCTCTCTCTAAAGCTCTCAGGAAATCTAAGCATAACATGGCAACAATTTTTTTACCACGGCTAATATTTTCAATGTTTTTTTCCGCCATTAAGGAGTTAGGAACAATGGTAATTGTATTAGTTGCCACCATGCGAATTTTGGTAGAACGCAACCCAATTGATTCAATGCGACCATAGGCATCTTCATCATAGAGATTAAAGCTAATTTTAATATATTCTCCTGGGATATAAGGACGATCCAGATAAATTTCTAACGTCCCAAATAAGCGACCAACGGTTTGTTGTGCGCCAAACGCAAGTGCGACACCGCTTACCCCTAAGCTGGCGATAATTGCGGTAATATTTAACCTTAAACCGATGGCAAAAATAATACCTGCAACTATTATTATAATAACATAAATCAGCGTTTCAAAAATTAATACAACTTCACTAACTTCACCAAACCAACGTTGCACTAAATTAATAACCGTTTGTCGAATCAGTTGACGACTAATACGAAGGGCAATCCAAGCTAGACTCACAGAAAGCGCAAAATAAATGAAAAAGCCTAAAAATTGATACAGTTCTTCATATTGGATTAATAAATTTAGAGCCAGGGCAATAAAGGCAAATGTCCCAGCAATGGTGATTAAGTTTTGAAATGATTTAACAAATTGATTATAGGTACTTTGAGCATCAATATCAAGATAGCGTTGCGTGAGCCTTAAACAACGCCACATCAACTTAGGCAATAAACGCCCAATAAAAGGCGAGAAAATGACAGCTAGGGCAAAAATACCTAACCGTAACATTAACTCTAAAACATCTTTTAGAATCTCCCATTCAATCGGCACAATAATTAGATGCTCTTCTAGTTCTATAAGGTCATGGGCTGAGGAAAATCAGTGGTCGTTTGTTCGCATTGAAAGTGAACACCATACCCCTCTAAACGATTTACTATGTTATCACGAGCAATTTGTAATAAGGCTTGTCGTAATTCCATTGAGGTATCAGTCGCCCCCAGAATAAAGAAAAATACTTCAGCACGGATACATTTTTGACCTGAATAATCAACCGTTTCCTTAAACTCAACTTGGGTTAATTGCTTATCAATGCCTAAGATATCCTTGGTACTTTCTAAAATCAATTGTCGAATCCATGCTTGCTCATCTAACGATAAATGCTTGAAAAATGTCAAATTTACCATAGAAATAACTCGTTTGGCGCGAGTAAAGTTTTCGATATTTTCTCGCACTAAATTACTATTGGGAATTACGGCGACGGTATTTCTTCCCGATAAGCGGACTTTGGTAGAACGCCAGCCAATTGATTCCACTTTTCCTAAAGTTCGATCTTTGAGATGAATATAATCATCCACATTAAAGGGACGATCAATTAATAAAACGATACTCCAAAGAATTTCCTCAATCACTCTTTGAGAAGCAAAGGCAATGGTCGCCCCAGCAACACCTAAACTGGCAATTAAACCGATGAGGTTAATATTGTGAGTTTGGGCAAAACAAAATATAATTACTAAAACGGTTGTTGCCTTACTAAGATATTGCGTTAGAGCAAAAACTTCACTATTAATTTTATTGTCTTCTTCAAGGGCAACGCCTAATAAATAATTATCAAATAATTTGTCAATAACCTGAAAACTGAATAACCCGACATCAACGGCAACAATAATCCCTAAGGGAAATTCTAACCAATCTAGCCAAGTGGGACTCGGTAGCCTTAAAAATATAGTATCAAAAATAATAATGAAGACGGTTAAAATAAACCAGAGCTTAAAATAAATACTGGTACTACGATAAATTTCTTTGAGATTAAAGCGCTTGATAAAAGCCTTAAAAACTTCAGAAAAGGGAAGATAAGATAACCCTGCAATCAGGAGAGAGCCCAGAAATAAAACTAATCCAGAGAAAACAACAATGCTAAGTTGGATGGGAGCTACTGTGTCTATATTCACAAACTTTCCTTAAACGATGCTAATCAGTGCCATCCTGATCTTACTATTAGGATTAATGAGTGGGGAAATTATCCGCCGTTTCGGTGCGCCGCCGCTTTTGGGGATGATTATTGTGGGGATTCTCTTGGGAGAGGAAATGGCGAATCTCGTTGATCCCACGGTAATGTCACTTGCCCCAGATTTACGCACGGCAGCGGTGATGATTATTTTAATGCGGGCAGGGTTGGGGTTAGATCGAGAAAAACTCTTACAACAAGGAAGTGTTGCCCTGCGATTGGGATTTTTACCCGCTTTGGCAGAAATGAGCGCGATCGCGCTTTTTGCCACCTTTCTCTTTGATTTTAACTTCACCACAGGGCTGTTACTAGGAACCATTATTAGTGCTGAATCTCCTGCTGTAATTGTACCCGGAATGTTACGTCTTAAAAGTAGTGGTTGGGGCGTAGAAAAAGGCATTGCCGATGCAATTTTAACCGGAAGTGCCTTATCCGATGTCTTTGTACTTCTGATTTTTTCCCTATTATTAAATTTACTGGAGCAAGGAATTGAGACAGACGCTTTAGCCTTCCTTCCGGTGCAAATTATCTTACAAATTGCCCTCGGAATTGCTATGGGATGGGGGGTGGCTAAATTGATCACCCTGATTCTTGCCAAAGTAAAAATTGCTCAAAACGCGATCCATGAAGTCATGATTGTGGGTAGTGTCGCCTTGGGATTAATTGCCCTTGCTGAAACGTTTCCTTACTTTTCTGGTTATCTTGCAACCATGGGGTTAGGGTTTTTCCTGATTGAGTTTGATGCCCCCCTAGCGCGACGATTACGAGTGGAATTTAATAACCTTTGGATTGTTGCGGAAATTGTCTTATTTGTTTTATTAGGGGCAAATTTACAGTTAAGTGTCTTAGAAGCAGTATTACTACCCGGTTTAGCAATTCTTCTTCTGGGATTATTGGTGGGGCGCAGCATCGGCTGGTATCTCTCCACTGTCGGAAGCAACTGGAATTGGCGAGAGAAACTATTTTTATTACCCGGCAATTCGGCAAAGGCAACAGTACAAGCAGCAGTCGGGGCAATTCCGCTTTCCATGGGGTTAGAGGGGGGAGACATTATTCTCGCGATCGCGGTATTATCGATTTTAGTCACTGCCCCAGTAGGCGCATGGGCAATTCCTGCCTTTGCCCCCAAACTCTTGGAAAAAGGAGAAGTTGATCCCACCAAAGTCAGTGTTAACCAAAAAATTCGACTCTTGGCTGCTGTTGATACCTCTCCCCTTGCGAAAGACGTTTTAAGCAAAGTGGCAAGTTATGCCCGCCACACCAACGCAGAAGTTATTGTTCTCCATGTGATTAGTCACGAAGAAGACGAAAACACCGCCGAATTGCAACAATTAACCCAGCGTCTTCTTGCCGATATTCCTTATCGCTTGCTCACGGCAAATGATATTGTGGCAAACGCCATTGTGGAAACCGCCCAATACTACCAAGTTAGCGATATTATCATGGGAAAACGAGGACATCAGCCTTTAGAAACCGTTTTGCTGGGATCCAATTCGCAAGCGGTATTAGAAAGAAGTCCCATTCCTGTCATTTTAGTGGAAGACAATCATCATGAGTGAAGCCCGTTCTGGTTATACCTTACCTGTTTTTGCCTGTGCTTCGGCGGTGGCTGCATTACAGCATTTACAAGATAAGCAACGTTTAGAAACAGTCAAAATTGATCTAATTAAGCCCCCTCAACAGGTGAGTATTCCCATCGAACAGATTGCCTTATTAGAAGACAACAAGGCTTTAGCCATTACTCGCAGTGATCCGGGAGATAATTTAGATTTAACTGCGAATACGCCCATTTGGGCAGTGGTGAGTTTACAAGAAAAGCCCCCTGCCGAGGAAGCAATTGTTATTCAAGGGGGAGATGGGGTGGGAAAGCAGTTAAACCGTGAGGGGGAAGCGGCGATTTATCGTTATGCTAAGGAGTTATTACAAGGGAACTTACAGCCGTTATTAAATGCCCATCAGCAAGTAACCGTTACCATTATTTTGCCGGAAGGGAAACAACTCGCCCAACGCACCTCTAACGCCGCTTTTGGAGTAGTAGAAGGGTTATCCTTATTAGGAACAACGGGTATTTCCCAGCCTTTAACAGCACCCGGTCAATTAACGGCGTTTCAGGAAGAATTAGCGCAAAAAGCACAGCAATTTGAAACTTTAGTGTTTTGTGTGGGGGAAAACGGCTTAGATTTAGCGAGAAAACAGGGCTTTAATCCTGAACAGTTAGTTAAAACGGCGAATTGGATGGGCCCCCTATTAGTGGCAGCAGGAGAACAAGGGGTTCAATCATTAGTTTTATTTGGCTATCACGGAAAGCTGATTAAACTGGCTGGGGCAATTTTTCACACCCATCATCATCTTGCTGATGCCCGTTTAGAGATTTTAACGGCGATCGCTGCTAAAGTGGGGCTTTCCACCGAAATATTACAAAAACTATTAGCCAGTGAGACAACCGAAGCTGCTTTAAACTTGTTACGAGAACAGGAAAATGGGGCGGAGATGGTAGAAAAAGTCTATAGCGCGATCGCGCAATCTATTGATCAACGCTCTCAAGATTATATTCGCAAACACGCCGAGAAAACCGTCAAGGTGGGATCAGTGTTATTTGATGGTCAAAGAAATATTATTACCGTTAGCCCCTTGGTGGAAGAGTTATTGCCACTTACTTTTGATCAAAATCACCCCTCCTAAACCCAGTAACATCCAGTTTAACCAATTTCCCCAACGC
>CAZTXK010000038.1:5692-13344 GCA_964617275.1 uncultured Dactylococcopsis sp.
CAAAATCACCCCTCCTAAACCCAGTAACATCCAGTTTAACCAATTTCCCCAACGCACATATAAAGTTTGGCTATCTCGGCGATAAATGGTGCTGAGATGGGTTTCATATTCAGAAAGCTCTGATTGCCATAACGTATTGCCTCGGGAATCAATAATCGCGGAATACCCGGTATTGGTAGCTCGAACCATGGCGCGATCGGTTTCAATGGCTCGCATGATATCCTGAGCATGGTGCTGGGCAGGCATTACTTCGCTATAGTGATCGTCATTGGAAGCACTGAGAATAAAGTCGGCTCCTCTAGCGACTTGACGGCGGAAATGTTCCCCATAAGCAGACTCGTAGCAAATGCCCACTGCCGCTTTTCCCCAAGGGGTGATAAAACTTTGGTCAGGGCTACCAGAGGCAAATTTGGAGTCAAGGGGAGATAGACGAGCCACCACATCCCCTACAATGTCTTCAAAGGGAATATATTCTCCGAGCGGCACTAATTTCACTTTATCGAAACGAGCAAGGGTTTCCCCCTCTCCATTCAAACTATAGAGACTATTGGTAGAAGCTCCTTCTTTTTTGCCAAACGCCCCTAACCACACCGGGACATTTTCTTCTAAAATCGCTTGGTAGAAATCACTGTTTTGACGAACTTGTTGTTCCCATTGAAAAGGAAGGGCGGTTTCTGGAGTCAGGATAGCCTCAGCACCGGCTTGGGAAAGCTCAATATACCCGCTTGTATAGCCTTCTAGGGCTTTACGCCAACCTTCTGGATAGAGTTTAATGGTATTGGAAACATTCCCCTGAATAATGCCTACCCGAATGGCGTTTTCTTGAGGAGTTTCGACAGGTTGGAGATAAATTAACCAGCCAATAAGGTGTAATCCGGCGAGTAACCCCAGGGCTACTTGGGTTAAGCCTGAAACCAAGCGAGAACGAGTTTGACGATGGCTAATAATAATTGCTTCAGCGAGTAACCCATTCACGGCAACAATGGCAGCGGTAACAGTGGTTGTTCCAGAAAGGGAAAGGAGTTGTAAAATCGGTAAATTATAGGGGCTTTGGGTTAAAGCAAAAGTCGGCCAATGGAGAGGAGTATAACTAATGAGCGTTTCAATCGCGCACCAAAATGCTACCCCCAGCAGAACTCGCGATAAGGGATGGCTGAGGGAACGAGTCACAAATATCATCGCCAGTGACCAAATTAAGACAAAAAGACTGCCCCAAGCGATTAAAAATACCCAGCAGAAAATGGCAATGAGAAGACTACTCACCCACGGAACGCCCATCCATGTCATCGGGTGAACACCAGTAATCCAAAATAGCGTCACCCCATAGTAACCCACCGCAAATGTAAAAGGCGGTAGCAGTTGGCTAATATGGAATTGCTGTTGATTAATGAGCCATATCCATAAGGGAATTAGGGCGATCCAAGCTAAAAACCAAGCGTTAACGGGATCAGAAGCTATACCCATCAAGATGCCAGCTAGAAAACAAGTAATCCAAGCTTGGGAAGCAACTTGCTTGAGAAAGGTTAGTTTCGTTAGTTGCTGGGACATTTTTTTACCGATCATTCTACTTAAGTCTGAAAAAATTCGGTATCATAGATTAAGAAAGTTTTTGATTAAGGGAGAATTGATGAGGGACAATTAATTGAGTGACCCTAATTTTATGATTTTTCCTTGACAATTGGCTTTTGGTTATATTTTATATTTTTAATTTTAAATGTCTGTTCTTTATTTTATCTTAAATTTTCACCTGAAGCTAGTTTGTTTCTATCATGATTGTTGGTAAGGGCTAGACTTACCAAGTTTTTATTCTAATTCCTAATTCCTTTATAACCCTTGTTTGTAGCAATTAATAAGTTGCTTCAAGTTGGGGGTAAAATGCTCCTGCTTAAATTTATTTCAATTTAAGCCCATATAATTTCCATGTTTACTTGACACTTTCTTCTTATTATTAATGCACTTAATTATGAATTGTAATATCAACCGTCTTTCCATTTTTGTGGACGGCAATAATATGTTTTATGCCCAGCAAAAAAATGGCTGGTTTTTTGACCCCAGACGGGTTTTAGATTACTTTAAAAATGAACCGAGTATTAGCTTTGTAAATGCGTTTTGGTACACAGGGCTAAAAGACTCCCAAGATCAAAGGGGGTTTCGGGATGCCCTGATTAGTTTAGGTTATACGGTACGCACCAAGATATTAAAAGAATATTATGATGATGTCTCTGGGCGCTATTCCCAGAAAGCCAATTTAGATATCGAAATTGTTATTGATATGTTTAATACCGTTGAGCAATATAATCGCGTTATCTTGTTTAGTGGGGATGGGGATTTTGAACGCGCGATCGAGCTTTTACGATCAAAAAATACCCATATCACTGTCGTTTCGACAGAAGGCATGATTGCTCGGGAATTGCGGAATGCCACCGACCGCTATATTGACCTTAATGATATTCGGGAAAGTATTGAAAAGATAGACTAGAATTGAAGATCAGACAGTGTGCATAATTTTTATTATCTATGAGTAAAGAACGCGATCGAATTATAATATTTGATACGACGCTCCGTGATGGGGAACAATCCCCCGGGGCAACCCTCAATGGCGATGAGAAGCTCACCATTGCTCGTTCCTTATACCGCTTAGGGGTGGATGTCATTGAAGCGGGATTTCCCTATTCCAGTGTTGGGGATTTTGAAGCAGTGAAATCCATTGCCGAAACCGTTGGCACCGCTGATGGCCCCACAATTTGCGCCTTAGCCAGAGCCAGAGAACAAGATATCAAAGCAGCCGGAGAAGCCATTGCACCGGCAGTAAAAGGGCGCATTCATACGTTTTTGGCAACCTCTGATATTCATCTCCAGTATAAGCTCAATAAGACGCGGGAAGAAGTCTTAGACATTATCCCGAAAATGGTGGGGTATGCAAAAACCTTCACCGATGATGTGGAATTTTCGGCTGAAGATGCAGGACGATCTGATCATGAATTTTTGTATCAAGTCGTTGAAAGCGCGATCGCTGCCGGGGCAACCACAATTAATATTCCTGATACGGTAGGTTATACCACCCCAGAAGAATTTGGGGCGTTAATTCGCGGCTTGAAAGAAAATGTCCCCAACATTGAACAAGCGGTTATTTCCGTTCACGGGCATAATGATCTGGGATTAGCTGTGGCAAACTTCCTCTCGGCAATTCAAAATGGCGCACGACAACTGGAATGCACCATTAATGGCATTGGCGAACGCGCTGGCAATGCTGCCCTAGAAGAATTAGTAATGGCACTTCACGTGCGCCGTCAATTCTATAATCCCTTTTTAGGAAGAGAACCAGATTCGGAAGAACCCTTAACCAGTATTAACACGAAAGAAATCTACAAAGCCTCGCGTTTAGTCTCTAACCTGACGGGAATGCCCATCCAACCCAACAAAGCCATTGTGGGTACGAATGCCTTTGCCCATGAATCTGGGATTCACCAAGATGGGGTTCTCAAGAACAAACAAACCTATGAAATTATGGATGCTGAGTCCATCGGCTGGACAAGTAACCAAATTATTCTCGGTAAACATTCCGGGCGTAATGCCTTTAGCAGTCGTTTGCGAGACTTAGGTTATGAATTTACGGAAACGGAATTAAATAAAGCCTTCTTGCGCTTTAAAGACTTAGCCGATAAGAAAAAAGTGGTTACTGATTGGGATTTAGAAGCCATTGTTAATGATGAAACCCAACAAGCCCCTGAGATTTATGCTTTAGAATTAGTACAGGTATCTTGCGGCGATCATGCCCGTCCCACGGCAACTGTTACAATTCGGAATCCAGAGGGGGAAGAACTAACCGATGCCGCCATTGGCACCGGTCCGGTGGATTCGGTTTATGAAGCGATTAATCGGGTGGTGAAAGTTCCCAACGAGTTGATTGAATATTCAGTGAAGTCGGTGACAGAAGGCATTGATGCCATTGGGGAAGTGACAATTCGGTTACGCCATGAAGGTCGCGTTTATTCCGGTCATGCTGCCAATACCGATGTCATTGTTGCTTCGGCACAAGCCTATATTAATGCCTTGAATCGTCTCTCGGCAACGTTACAAGAAGGTAATAAAATTAATCCGCAAACGGCAACGGTTGCCCAAAATTAATTGCGCTAGTTCCTATTAGTTTGATGCTCCTCCATGGGAATTAATCCTATTCCTTTGGGGGAATTTTTTTGAGGTCAGAAAATGATGTTATTAGAATTAAAACGCTGGGTAATTCCGCCCGGACATCAGGTATTGCTACAAAATGTTTCTTGGTCAGAATTAGAGCAAATTCTTGATGAGTTAGGGGAGAACCGATCAACTCGCATTTCCTACAGTAATGGCACTTTAGAACTTATGACTCCTCTAGCGACTCACGAAAATAACAAAGCCATGATTAGCGACTTTGTTAGAATTCTTCTGGAAGAGTTAGGAAAAGAATATCGAAATCTGGGATCGACAACTTTGAAAAATGCTAAAATGAAGCAAGCAGTTGAGCCAGATGAGTGTTTTTATATTCAAAATGAGCATCTGGTGCGAGGGATTCAACGCCTTGATTTAAGTATTCTTCCACCTCCAGATTTAGCCATTGAAATTGATATTACTGCTCGGACTCGCTTTAATCATTATGAACAGTTAGGTGTCCCTGAATTATGGCGTTATGACGGGACAAAACTAGAAATTAATATTTTAAGCTCAGGGAAATATCTTGCCTCGGAAGAAAGTTTACAATTTTCTGGTTTCCCTTTGAAAGAAGTGTTGCCTCAATTCTTAGAAGCGAGTGAAACCCAGGGTAAAGTTTCAATCCTAAAGCAATTTCGAGACTGGGTGATTGAGCAGCAGCAATAACAAATAAAATCTACCGACTCCCTTTCTCAATCGACTAAGAAAGTCTATATTAAAAATAAAGATCAATTACAAATCCTATAAATTATGATCCCAAATAAATTACTACTGTTAATAACAATTAGCGGTTTTATAATTAGCGGTAATTTTCCTTTACAAGCACAAAAATTGCCTGATCAAAAATCACCCGATCTCATCCAATCTCAGGAATTGATAAATATACAGCGAGCCAAAAATCTTGCCCGTCAAGCAGCCGAAAAAGAAAATGGAGGCTTAGGGAAATATCGCGCGGAACCAGCAATGCATGGACCGGTTGCTGAAACTAATCATGAAGAAATTGAAGATGGCGTTTGGCTGTTTACAATCAGAGGAAGGGAAGTTGATTCCGAAGAGTTTACAATTAAAACCGTGGTGAGAGTCGATCAAGAAGGAAATGTCACGGTGGAAAGTAATGAGGAGATTGAATAGATGAACTCTTTATTGATTAGCCTCTCGGTGGGGTTAGGGATCATTTTCTCTAATTATGCTGCCCTTGCGGTTCCCTTAGAAAAAGTATCAACCGAAGAGTTACCAGAAAAAGTGGGATTAGATACTTATTGGGAAGAGAGAGACGCTTTAATTGAGGCGATTAATTCTAGTTTGCGCTATTTGCAACAGCCTAGTGCAGCACAAGCCTATGAGAATTATCCAGTGGAAGGGGTAACGCGCGATCGCGCTTATCAATCTCTCCTCCGTTTTCGAGAATTAGTCCGTAATGCTTCCTCTTCCCAAGCCCTAGCCGAAGCAGTGCGAGAAGAATTTGCCTTTTATCGCTCAGTGGGGAAAGATAATCAGGGAACGGTTCATTTTACGGGCTATTTTGAACCAGTTTACGAAGCCAGCCTTACCCGCAGTGAAGACTATCGCTATCCCATCTATAAACGTCCCGCTAATTTTGAAAATTGGGATACCCCTCACCCCACCCGCGCTGAGTTAGAAGGAAGGGACGGAGAAGGAAGAAATAGCCCCTTAAAAGGCTTAGAAATTGCTTGGTTGCGCGATCGCCTAGAAGCGTTTTTAATTCATGTTCAAGGGTCAGCACAGCTAAAATTAGACAATGGAGAAACCATCACTGTCGGCTATGCTGGAAAAACGGATCATTCCTATACCAGTCTTGGCGGCGAGTTAGTGGAAGATGGGAAATTTGAACGCGATGAACTCTCCCTTCCGAAATTAATCGAATACTTTGAAGACAATCCCGAAGAATTAGACACTTATATTCCGCGCAATAAAAGTTTTATTTTCTTCCGAGAAACAGGCGGGGCAAAACCGAGGGGAAGTTTAGGTGTTCCTGTCACAGCTAATCGCGCGATCGCGACAGATAAATCCCTAATGCCACCGGGAGCTTTAGCTTTGATTCATACTCAGTTTCCGAAAATTAATGAGAACAACCAAATCGAAACCCCGCTGGTAAGTCATTATGTATTAGACCAAGATACGGGTAGCGCGATCACAGGGCCAGGGCGTGTGGATATCTTTTTAGGAACAGGTGAAGATGCCGGTCGTCGTGCTGGCATTGTTGACTGGACGGGAGAACTTTATTATTTGTTCCTAGAAGACCTCACCCCCTAACCCCCTCCCCTGCATTTATACTTATCAAAAAATCCGTTAAGATAGCAGGGCTAGACAAAAAGGAGCGTTTACATTGACCTCAATCGTTTATTCACCCGCCGACAGCGAAACTAAAATCGAACTTCCCCCTTTACCGAAACAGCGTCCGTTGTTATTAATCGGTCATGGGACGAAAGACGAACAAGGACGACAAACCTTTATTGACTTTGCCGAAGCCTATGAGAAGTTAGATCCCTCTCGTCCAGTTATTCCCTGCTTTTTGGAATTAACGAGTCCCACCATTCAAGAGGGAATCGCCCAAGCCGTGGAACAAGGTTATACCGAGTTTTCGGCATTACCCATTCTCTTATTTGCGGCTAGACATAATAAATTTGATGTCACCAATGAACTCGATCGCGCCCGAGAAATTTATCCGCAAATTAGCTTTAATTACGGGCGGCATTTTGGCATTACCCCCAGTATTCTGGACTTGTGGCGCGATCGGTTAGCTGAATTGGATCAACCAGAAAATAACCCGAATAACATTCCTCGTTCGGAAACCGTTTTATTATTTGTGGGACGCGGATCCAGCGATCCTGATGCCAATGGCGATGTTTGTAAATTAGCCAGAATGTTGTGGGAAGGAAGTGGTTATAAAACAGTAGAAACCTGTTTCATTGGCATTACCCATCCCCGACTAGAAGAAGGCTTTCATCGCGCCCGATTTTATCAGCCAAAACGGATCATTGTTCTCCCCTATTTCCTCTTTACAGGGGTATTAGTGAAAAAAATCTTTGATATCACTGCCCAACAACAGGAACAATATCCTGACATTTCCATGACTTGCTTGCCAGAAATGGGAATTCATCCCAATCTGTTAAGAGTATTGCGCGATCGCGAAATTGAAACCCAAACGGGGGAGGTCAAAATGAACTGCGAAATGTGCAAGTTCCGTTTAGCAGCTGTGTCAGGGGATAGCAGTCATGGGCATAGCCACGATCATGGACACCATCATCATGATCATAACCATGAAGCCGTTGATCCCTATGCCGATGTTGACCAATATCATAATAAAATTTGGCAAGCTCCGTAATAATCTTGTCCTTTGTTGTTTGTCCTTTGTCCTTTGTAAACTAATGACCAATGACCAATGACTAATGACTAATAACTCATAACATCATTAGGATCAAATTGAAAACAGCTTCCCCCCT
>CAZTXK010000039.1:0-13212 GCA_964617275.1 uncultured Dactylococcopsis sp.
ACTTGACGGGTAACTGTCTGGGAAAATAGCTCGGTGCCAGGTTCTTTTTTACCCCTCCTTAATAAGGAGGGGATTTTTAATTTTAAATACGGTCAGCCGCAGTCTGCGGCTGACCGTTGGTCAGTTTGCTAGAAAAACCATCCATAAGAATGCAAGCCTTTTCCGAGTAAATTAACCCCCAAATAGCAAATCCAAACTACAATTAAGCCTGCACTGGCAATCATAGCCGGACGTTTGCCTTGCCATCCTTTGGTAATTCTGGCATGAAGATAAGCAGCAAACACAAGCCACGTAATTAATGCCCAAGTCTCTTTGGGATCCCAGCTCCAATAAGATCCCCAAGCCTCATTCGCCCAAACCGCACCCGCTATAATGCCGACAGTGAGAAGCGGAAAGCCTAAACCAATGACCCGGTAACTGAGATTATCTAGAGTTTGTGCAAGATTTAAGCGTTGTGGGGATAATTTTTCCTCGGTAATGGTTTGTGGTTGTTCTAAAACTGCGGTTTGTCCATCACTACTGCTAGCAGAAATGGGAGTAGAGGCAAAAGTATTGTTTTTTCTAATGCTTTGAAGACGTTCATTCCCTGAACCATAGGAACTTCCTTGCAGTTGAACTGACTTCCCCTGGGTGACAATTAAAAACGCGATCGCGAGAAGTGAGCCTACCATGAGAGTGGCATAACTTAACATCATTACACTGACGTGCATCATCAGCCAATTGGATTTGAGGGCGGGAACTAAGGGCTCGGATGATTGCATTTCTGGAGGAAGACTCAACGCGGCAAATGCCGTAATTCCCATAGCTAAAGGTGAAGTGAACACTCCTAACAGGCGATTGCCACTACTATATTCCACCACTAAATGAACTGCTGTAACGCCCCATGCAAGGAAAAACAGAGATTCATATAAATTACTAATCGGAAAATAGCCCGCTTCAATCCAGCGAGCGACTAGAAGTCCGGTAATGCAGAAATTACCAATAGCAAATCCTGCTGTTCCTAGAGGTGGGAGGAAAGACAAATTACGAAAGGCTGTTCCTACCCAATAAGTCAACATGGTTAGAAACAGCACCAAGAAAGAGAGATTATCGAGTTGGTGTTGTAGTGCGGTTAGATCCATTATGAATTTTATTAAAAAGCCTTTTGATTCTATGCCACTGTCTATTATATCTGTAGCATAGGCAACAAACCGAACTCCTACACTTTCTCCATTGTTCCTCAAGCCTTTTAATTAATATGACATTAAAATTGTGTAAAGACTTAGTTAAAAGTGTTATCATGAAGAAAGTATGGCTAGTGTCACTAATTTAGTATTAAACTAGGAGACCATGACTAGTTTGTTGTAGAAAATTAATCCTCTATTGTTGGCTAGTCTGTTCTTGTTTGTTGTGATTTTTTGTGTGAGGAGTTTTCAATTTTGAGCCTATCTTGGAAAAAGTTTTTAGTGATTGCTCCCTCGACATTGGGGGTTTTAGCAATGGGACAGACGGCAATTGCTAATGAAGTTTCATCTAGTGAACTGCTTGACCAAATTGATATTTATAATCAAGAAAGTGGCAATTCTCTAAATCAAGTCAATAGTGTGTTTCAACTGGAAGATGTTTCCCCAGATGACTGGGCATTTGAGGCTCTACGGAATTTAGTCGAACGCTATGGCTGTATTGCGGGTTATCCTGATGGAACATTTCGTGGTAATCAAGGGATGAGTCGTTATGAGTTTGCGGCGGGTTTAAACGCTTGTTTACAGCAAATTGAAAGTCTGATTACAACAGGTGAGGTTGATGTCAGCGAGGAAGACTTGGCAACCCTACAACGATTAGCCCAAGAATTTGAAGCGGAACTGGCAACTCTGGAAACAAGAGTGGATAATTTAGAGGATCGCGCTGCGTTTTTAGAGGATAATCAATTCTCGACAACCACCAAACTTAACAGCCAAGTTGTATTTGACTTAGCCGGAGCCAATAGTGTCGATAAAGCTGTGGCGGCTCAGCCAGAGTTTGCTCAAAATCTCGGGGAAGTGGATAGCAATATCCATTTCACTCGTCGCATCCGCATGAACTTTGACAGTAGCTTCACAGGGGAAGACCGTCTGCGAGTGCGCTTCCAGGAATCGACCAACTTTACTTTAGCTGGGGCTACAGGAGCTCGCGCCGCTACCCGTAATCTTTCTGCTGGTGTTACCAATGGGGACTTTCGACTGGGACAATTGATGTATAGTTTCCCAGTGGGAGACAATATTGTTGCTCATTTGGGTGCAAAAGGCGTGTTAATTGATGATGTTTTTAATGCCGCTCCCACAGCGTCGTTTGCTTATGGTTCGATTAATCTCTTTACCGCCTATAATAACCTTGTCTATGATGTGAGTTCTGTCGGCGGAGCAAGTCTGGGAGCAAATGTTTTTCTCGGCGATCGCGTACAAGTAGATTTAGGATTCTTTAGTCAAGATGGTCGTGACCCAGAAGAAGGACTCTTTGGCGGCAATTACTCCGCAGGGGGACAAATTGGCGTTGATTTAGGGGATGTTGACCTTGCTGCCACTTATCTCCGCAGTTATCAAGGTGGGGAGACTTTCTATGACCTTTCTGGTTTTGTTGGTAGCCCAGCAGCCGCTAACCCCTTTCGTCAAGGTGATGGAAGTGATTTAGCTACCTCTGCGGATCATCTCGGGTTACAAGCAAATTGGCGTGTGAGTCGCCGCTTTAATTTTGGAGGCTATTTGGGTTACGTCAATGCCAATACTCAAGCCGGACCCGACGGTGATGCTGAACTCCTAAACTGGCTTGTTAGTGCCTCTTTCCCAGACTTAGGCAAAGAGGGAAGCGTCTTCATTTTAGGATTTGGTCAACCCCCCAAACTCACAGATTCTAGTGGGGGTGCTGTGGCAGAAGACCCTGATACAGGATACTTACTCAGTGCAGAATATCAGTTCCCAGTGAATGACAATATCAGTATTGCTACTGGCGGTTATGCTTTATTTAACCCCAATCATAATAATGACAATGATGATATTTATGTGGGTCGTGTGAGAACTGTGTTTAGTTTTTAGATGGAATTCCCCCAAGGGGGGGAAATTGGTAAGGGAGAATCAATCAAAGGGATTTGATGTCACGGTTTCTCCCAATTCTTCTAGAGAGGGATTAATCCCATCGGGGTTTCCGACAATCAGAGTGGTTATGTCTTCTGGTTTTAAGTAAGTTTGAGCGACCCGTTGTACGTCTTCTTTGGTTGTCTTTCTAATTTCCTCTTGGAGTTGGAAAATAAAGTCATCGGGATAGTCATAGTAGGCATAGCGCATCAAACGAGATAAAGTTTGTTTATTGTCCTCAAAGTTAAAGATAAAGGAATTGAGAATGGACTCTTTGGCATACGCCAACTGATCCTCTGCAAGAAGATCCTCTCGAACTTTTGCAATTTCTTCGCGGAGGGATCGAATAAAGGGAACAGTGGTCTCAGAACTGGTTTGCCCGCCTGCGAGAAAATATCCTGGATAGTCGTAATTGGCTCGCCAAACGCCATAAACGGAATAAGCTAATCCTTGGCGCGATCGCAGCTCATTATATAGGGTGCCGCCAAAACCATTTAATGCCCCATTTAAGACTCTCAAGGCGGGATAGTCAGGGTTATCTAAAGTTCCGCCCAAGTGTCCCATTTCCACATAAGACTGGGTTAATTGCGGTTTTTCTACGAGATGAATGCCGCCAGTGTTAGCTTGTTTCGCTTCTGGAATATCATAGGCAGGAGTGGGGGTAGAAGCCTCCCAATTGCCAAAGGCTTCCTCAACGCGATCGCGCATTTTTTCACTATCAAAATCTCCCACAATCCCTAAGATCATCTCTTCTGGGCGAAGATAGCTTTCATAAAAGGCGATTACATCCTCACGGGAAATATTTTCTAACGTTTCATACTCTTGGGTGCGAGCATAGGGGCTTTGTTCCCCATAAATTAACTTTTTAAATTTTCGATCCGCCACATCCCCGGGATCATCATCTCGCCGTGAAATGCTCCCCTCTGCTTGTTGTTTAGCTAAAGCAAATTGTTGCTCATCAAAGGCCGGGCTTTTAATGACTTCGGCAAATAAATTAAACACTTGATCTAAATCATTAGTTAAACAATCAAATTGAGCATTTCCTGAAGTCGTACTAATTGATGTTTCAATGGAAGCCGCCCGTTGTTCTAACAGTTGGTTTAACTCATCGGGGGAATAATTTTCTGTGCCACCGCGACGCATTAGACTTCCCGTCAGTGAAGCTAACCCGACTTTATCGGCTGGTTCTAATCGCGAGCCGGTACGAAACTTGGCTGTTCCGCTTATCAAAGGAAACTCATGATCTTCGATTAAATAAAGGGTTAAGCCATTTTCTAACTGATATGTCGTATAGTCCGGTAATTTAATTTCTGGCGGCGGTGAAAACTCTAATTCTGTATAGTGTTTTGGCTCTTTTGAGGCTGCGTTAGCAAACAAATCACTATTGCCAATAATGACAAATAGTGAGATAACAATTGCCATGACTAACCATTTTATATTTTTCATTTTTTACCTAGATTAATGTTTAATTGTCTGCTGATAGAATTCGACCAATGGTGCGATTATTTTCAGTAAAGGTATTTTGAGCAACACGCTGGATATCTTTTGCGGTAACGTTAGCAATCGCTTCTAATTCAGTAAAGAGATTTTCCCAATCACCGGTTTTTCCTTCATATTCAGCAAGCTGTCTCGCCATCCCACGATTAGACTCTAAATCCCGTAATAAGTTAGCCTCCATTTGTGTTTTTACTCGCTCTAATTCTTCCTCAGAAACTAAGTCAGTTTTTAATTTTTCTATTTCCACCGTTAAGGCTTCAGATAGTTCTTCTAAGGTGGAATCAGGAGCAGTTAAGGCATAAAATAAGACTAAATTCGGGAACTTATTCCCCGGGAAACTGCTTAAACCTTGAGCAGAAAGCGCCACTTGTTTTTCTTCCACTAGAGACTGATATAAGCGGGAAGTTCGACCGGCACTTAATAGGCGGGAAATCATATCATAAACCACATGATCCTCATCATTTAAGCTGGGACGATGATAGCCTTCAAAATACCAAGGTTGTGAAGGTAGGGTTAAATCAATTTCCCGCACTTCATTTTGCGACGGTTCAACCTCTGTTACTTCTGGAGGGGAAGGGCGAGTGGAAAAACGACCAAAATAAACCTCAGCTAATTCTTTTACTTCTTTGGGATTAACATCACCAACAACCGCAACAGTTAAATTCTGAGGCACATAATAGGTATTAAAAAAGTTTTGAATATCTTGGCGGTTTAAATTTCGGATATCTTCTTCATAACCAATAACGGGATGTTGATAAGGATGCGTCGTAAAGGCAGTTCCTAAAAATTCTTCTACCATTTTGCCAACGGGAGAATTTTCCGTTCGCAATCGTCTTTCTTCTAAAATGACTTGTTGTTCATCAAAAAATCCTCTAAAGACAGGGTCAAAAAAACGTTCCGACTCTAACGACATCCACAGTTCTAATTTATTAGCGGGAAAACTATAGAAATACATGGTATAGTCAGCCGAAGTTGCTGCGTTTAAGCCTACTCCTCCTTCTTGTTGGACAATTTGACCAAATTCATTTTGCTTGACATATTGTTCGGCTTCCGCTTTTAATTTTTGAAATGATTCTTTTAATTGAGCAATTGCTTCTTCATTACCCTTCTTTTTAGCCATTTGCAATTGCTGATGAACCTGATCTAACTCTTCAAGGACTTCTTTTTCTTCCTCATAATTAGTCGTTCCGATTTTACTGGTTCCTTTGAAGGCTAAATGTTCTAAAAAATGAGCAGCTCCGGTTTTTCCTTCTTCCTCATTAGCACTTCCCACATCGGCATAAGTCACAAAGGAAACCACTGGGGCTTCCGAGTCTGGAAGAATTAGAAAGGTCATCCCATTATCCAGTTCATATTCGGTAATTCTGTCTTTGACTTGTTCTAAATAAGGCTGAATTTCTGCCGAATTAGATACAGCTTGTGCGGGATGAATTCCCCATCCTTGCCAAGTGATTAAAATAAACAGTAGTGTCGCGATTAATCGTCTCACAATTTTACTCAAAGTTCCTAACCAGTTGTTTCTCTCAAGTTCTGTTACAGTAGATTCAAACTCTGTAACGTTTTTACGAGATTAAAGCTACCCTATCAATGATAGACCACAAGTAACAGACTTATGCAAGCGTTCCGTCAGCAAATTGCTAAAACGACTCAAAACTCTTCTCCTGAAGAAACTGTGCGCGATCGCGTTTTGAAAGCAGCGCAACGTCTTTTTGCCAACCAAGGCTATGATGCAACCACGACTAAACATTTAGCTACCCAAGCTGGAATTGCAGAGGGGACGCTGTTTCGGCATTTTGAAAATAAAAAAGCCATCCTTGTGGAAGTCGCCACCGAAGGCTGGATTGAAATTCTCACTGACTTACTCACTGAGTTAAGCGAAATGGGAAGTTATAAAGCTGTCGCCCAAGTAATGAAACGGCGGATGTTTCGACTCCATGAAAATGGGGAATTATTACGAGTTTGTTTCTTGGAGGCGCAATTTCATCCTGAATTAAGAGAACGCATCCAGTCGGAAGTGATCTCCCAAATGACTGATGTAACAGAAGCCTTTTTTGAAACGGCAATGGAACGGGGAATTTATCGTCGCATGAATCCTCGTGTCGTTGCTCAAGTGTTTCTAGGAATGTTCACCATTGCTGGCTTTTCTAATGATACAATCATTGAATCCGATGCGCCGCCTCACGCAATGAAAGAAATGGCAGAAGGGATTGCTGATATTTTTCTGAATGGGGTGTTGGCAGAACCTGAACCTCATTCGTCTTAATCAGAAAAGGTGATTTGGTCGGATTGATACTGAGGTGGTTCAATATGAATTAAAATTCGTGCCGGGCTGAAATATTCCTCTAATTTCTTTTCCACGGCTTCTGTAATGTTATGGGCAACTTCGACATCATCGCTATCCACACTCATGTGCATTTCGATGAAAACTTGTTGCCCGACAACGCCTCGTGAGGCAATATCATGGCAATCAATCACCCCCGGCACTTGTAAGGCGATGCGATTAATTACTTCTGGGGGAATCGCCGCTCGATCTACTAGCCAAGGTAAATTCTCTTTCAAAACTTCCCAAGCACTTTTGAACACTAATAGGGCGACAGGAAAAGCAAGAATCACATCTAGCCATTGCAGTTCGGGAATATCCCATTTTGCCCCTTGCCACATCCCGACTAACCCGGCAATAACGACAAGGGTTGTCCAAATGTCTCCCATGGTGTGATAGGAGTCAGCAATTAAAATCCGATTATTGAGTTTTTGCCCGACATGACGTTCGTAAAAGGTGATGAACAGATTAATGCCTAAAACAATGATTAATAGCCATAATTCCCAACCTTGAAGGGTAATCGGTGAGACTCCTGTGAAAATGCGCTCGATGCTGCGTTGGATAATTTCAAAGCAAGTAACGCCTAAAAAAGCCGCAATTCCTAATGCCCCAAGGGCTTCAAATTTTTGGTGGCCATAAGGGTGTTCGCGATCGGGTTTTGGGGAGGCAAATTGATTACTAACTAATCCGAGAATATTGTTTGCCCCATCAGTAAAGCTATGGAGGGCATCGGCTTGCAGGCTTAAAGCGCCGGTGAGAAATCCGACGACAAATTTTAATCCCATCACCGCAATATTCAGGATGAGAATGATAATCAGAACACGGCGAACTTCTGGGCGATGATCAGGCGTTTTCATAGGAATACCAAATTGCCGAAACTTGATCCGCGATCGCGCTTGCTTTGGCAATATCGTCTTCTAAAATAGTGACATGACCGAGTTTTCGTCCCGGACGGGCTTGGGTTTTCCCATACCAGTAGAGATGAGTCTGGGGGAAAGATTGCAATTTTTCTCGTTTTTGGGCATACTCACTTTCTACGGTTTCATAGCCCAATAAGTTCACCATGACTGCCGCCTCGCTTTTCATTTTGGGAGGAGTTAAAGTGTCACCGCTAACGGCTTTAAGGTGCATGGCAAATTGAGACATATCGCAAGCATCAAGGGTATAATGACCAGAATTGTGCGTTCGGGGGGCAACTTCATTCACTAATACGCGATGATCTTCGGTGAGGAAAAACTCAATGCCAAACACGCCCACCCAATCAAGGGCAGTTAAAAGTGACTGCGCGATCGCGCGAATTTCCTCCTCTAATGTCTCACTAATCCGTGCTGGGGCAATCACTCGCTGACACACTTGATCCTGCTGATAGGTTTCGGTAACAGGATACACGACAGTTTCTCCATTTACCCCTCTTGCTGCCATTACCGCCAACTCTTTATCAAAGGGAATACATTCTTCCACTAAGACAGGAATCCCCTGCAATGTTTCCCAAGCGGCGATTAAATCTCTTTCTGACTCCACAATAAAGGTTCCCTGCCCATCGTAACCATGTCGTCTCGCCTTAATCACTAAGGGAAACTCATCTTCGGCAAAATTCACTTCTCCAGCGATGACACTCTTAAACACAGGAACCGGTAACCCCAATTCTTGGAGATAACAGCGTTGTTCAAACTTATCTAACAAGGGGGCAAGGGAGGCTAAACTGGGATAAAAATCCACCTCCTCCCGTAAACGACTTAACCCCGCCAGATCAATAAACTCATTCTCAAACGTAATCACATCACAAGATTGGGCTAACCGTCGCGTTGCCTCTAAATCCGACAACGGGGCAATAATGCTTTCGGTTGCCTCCGCCACTGCCGAATCATGATCATTGGGGGTTTGCACCCGTAAGGATACTCCTAATTTTTGGGCTTCTAAACCCATCATCCAGGCAAGTTGCCCCCCACCGATAACACCAACACGCTTTTTTATAGACATCCCAACGAATCCCGAGTGGCAACACCCGTCTCCTCATTAACGCCTTCTGCGGTTTGACAAAGCTGATCAATTTGGCGGTTATCTAATACGGCATTGCTAAAATCAGCGCCAGTTATTGTCGTATTGTCAAACGTCGCCCGAGACAAAATTGCATCTTCTAAAATGGCTTGGGTAAGGTTAGCATCGGTAAAATCCACGCCATTTAAAACCGTAAAGGTTAAATTCGCCCCTTCTAAATCTGCCCCTGTCATCACTGACTCGGTAAAAATCGATCCCCGTAAGTCAGTCTGACTTAAATTGGCATTGCTTAAATTAGCATCGGAAATTTCCCGTAACTGCAAGGTTTCCCCCGAAATATCTTCTCCAGATAAGTCGGCATTAATTAAAGATTGACGTTCAAAAACGCTGCTAGTTTGGGCTTGGGCAGTTAAGGGCAAGAAAATAATCACACCCGCAAGCACACCAGAGATGAATTTGATAATAAAGTTCATGATTTTTAACACTTAATTCGATTCAGAATTTACGATCAATTCTTCCCCTTTTTGGGTCACTTGTCCATGCTCATTTTTTTCTACTGCCGATTCATGAACTAGCAAGTCGAACCAGAATGTCGTTCCCACACCCAGTTCACTGACTAACCGTACCATGCTGTGATGTTTTTCAATAATGTTGCGAACAATTGATAAGCCTAAGCCGGTTCCTTCCAAGGTATGCACTTGGTTTTCGACGCGGAAAAAGCGATCAAAAATTGCCTCTTGATCTTCGCTATCAATGCCAATTCCCGTATCAGAGACTTCTACGCGCACTTGGGGGCTAGGTTGATAGGGGTGATCCTCGGAATCAAGAAGATAGGCTCGAATCATCACTTTTCCCCCAGCACGGCTAAATTTTAAGGCATTGCCCACTAAGTTGGCAAAGACTTGTAATAGTAAGTCATAATTGCCCATAACAGGGGGTAATTCAGGTTGAACGTCTTTTAAGAGTTCAATTTCTTTATCCTTAGCATTGAGATGATAACTGCGCAGGGTTTGTTCAATGGGCTGACTTAAATCCACTGCCGTCATTTGATAGGCTTTTGAAGATTCTAAGCGTGATAAATCAAGCACATCATTAACCAAACGAGTTAAGCGATCAGTTTCACTATTGGTGGTATGTAAAAATTCTTTTTGTTCTTCTGGGCTTAGTTCTTCTCCATATTCAGAGAGGGTTTCAATGAAGGATTTAATATTGAATAAGGGGGTTCTTAATTCATGGGAAACATTGCTGATAAATTGGCTTTTGGCTTTATTTAATTCCACTTCTCGGGTAATGTCTTGAACCGTAATGGCTAACCCTTTAATACTTTCGCGATATTGATCTAAAACTCGTGTCAGTAAAATGCGAACCGTTCGTTCGTGAGGGCTGTTTAAGGTAATGCGAAATTCTCCGCCATTGCGATTATTTTCCGCTTCTTCAGTTTCTTCTGACGCATCTCTTGCCATCACTTCTTGTAACGGTTCACTAATTTCCATCTTCACTTCATGAGGGAGATAATGCAGCACATTTTCGCCGACAATTTCTTTTCCTTCCCAACCAAAGATTCGTTGTGCAGTGGGATTAACTAACATAATTTGTAAATCCGTATCAATTAAAACCGCCCCATCGGCAATGGTGGAAACTAAGGTTTCTAATTTGGCTTTTTCTGCGGTTAATTCTTCAATATTTTGTTCTTCATAACGGGCTAACCGTTCCGCCATATAATTAAAACTAGAAATGAGTTCTCCTAGTTCGCCGCCTAGAGGTAATTCGATGCGCTGTTTGAAGTTTCCGGCGGCAATATTTCTAACGCCGACTAATAATTCTTTAATCGGTTTGGTAATGGTTAGGGCATTAAAAACGGCTCCTAAAATGACCATTGCCCAAATGGAAATAAACACAGCAATGGTGACATCTCGGGTAAGATTAGAAGAGGCAACAACTGTGGGATTGGGATTAATGCCAACGGCTAAAACGCCGAGATATTCCTTTTCGTAGGTTAAAGGAACAAAAACGTCAGTTACTTCGCCATCCGGGGTATTATGTTGACGCACCAAGGGTTGATCCGCATCTCGATCGTAGCTATCGGGAAGTTGGATGCGTCGTTGAATGGTTAGCGCATTTTTGCCTTCGGCTTCCGAGAAAGGAATCCCAAAACGAATTTTCCCATCAGGTTCGGCATAGAGAATATAGCGGACACTGGAGGTGCTACTATAAAATCGTCCTGAGAAGAGGGCAACTTCTGTGAGGTTATCTTCGGCAACAAGGGGGGCAATATTCGCCGCTAGCAATAAGCCTAAGTCTCGCCCAAATCGGGTATCATTCATCCGAGCATCTTCTTGGATGGTATTAACCGCCCAAAAGGTTAAACCACTCATGACAAGGGAAACGACTAACGTTCCCACTGCCATGAGACGAGTTTGAAGGGTAAAGTCTGACCACCAACGGGCGATAATTTCGCGGATTGTATTCAAGGTTCTAATCCCTGCATCTGCGATCACAACAAGATTACTCACCAACGGAACAGGGGTTTTCCGTTGAGGAAAGTGTCATCTCTGGGTCTATTGTCGCATATTTCTTGATTAGGGTGCTTTTTGCAACTTTAACATTTGTTCCTGCACCTTTTCTTTCAGTTCGGGATTATTTTGGATTTGTTCGGTAATTTGATTAAACTGTGATATGCTTAATCCCTGCTCTTGAACGATTTCTTCGGAGCGGTTGCAATAATCAATAATCAGCGATCGCGCTTTCTCTGGTAAGTCTTGATAACTTTCGGAACGATTACAAGCCATTTGAGGCATTGCTTCTCCTTCTAACTCAACTTGAACTTTCCGCTGCACTTCTTTTCGGATGGGTTCAATTTCTAGAACCGCTTGGGCATAACTGTTGAGTTCTTCTTCATCATAATTATTATTTTGCGCTTGAGCAACGATTGAATTTCGGAAGCCACCACTGGCAGAAACGGAATTGGGAATCACACCTAAGCTACCTTCAGCAACTAATAAAGCAGTGGTGACTAGGGTTAATTTTAGGAAAGAAGGACACCAAGAAAACGGTTTAAGCATAATTCGTAACAGTGATGATGATGATCTTAAAGTTGGGGTATGTGTAGTGTCTTGAGACGATAAGGAAATATAAAAGTTTCAGGATTCTTCTAATAGCGTTTCTAATCCCCCCTAGCCCCCTTTGAAAGGGGGGAAAAGAAGAGGGGTGGGGCCAAGTCTTATAAATGGATCAATTTCCCTGACATTGATATCGTTGGTAGGGAAAGCCAATGCGGTAATATTCGGCGCGATCGCGCTGACAAGTCTGGTCTCCTACTATGTTAAGGTGATCAGGAAAGTCTTGTTCTCTTAATCCGGGGGCAATCAGCCAAGTGTTCTCAATTGGAATAGAAAATTGACTAATTTTTTCCCATACTTGGTTATATCCTTGGCTGCGATCAAGTAAGATTAATTTACTGTTGGATGATTGCGCTGAAATGCGATCTAGTGCCAAGCCATAGCTTAAGCCTAAAGCTAATTCTGCTTGATTTTTATAGGTCATCATTACTAAGGTAGATTCAGAATGTTCGTTAAATCGTTCTGCTGTCAGTTCAGGTTGGTAGGGTTTAATAAAGAAGAAATTGAAGATTACAAAAAGACTGCTAATTAATCCCACACTGATCACTGTTAACAGGGCTTTTCTTTGCTCGGGAAAGCTGAGACTTGCCCCTAAAAGCGCACAAACAGCAGGATAAAAAACATAATTATACCGAGGCGCGATCGCGATATTTCGCTGTAACAAATAAATCACTAAGACAAACTGAATCAATAAGATAATTAAATAAAGAGATAAGGCTAAAGTGGCTTTTTTGGTATCGGAATCGCTTCCTAATTGTTGATAGCCCACTCGAAAACGGTAAACTAACCATCCTGCAAATCCTAGCATGAAAATTCCTGATAGAATTTGGATGAGTAGCGGTTGTTGTTCCACAGGAAATGTCACCACCATCACTAAACCGCCTAATAAGAGTTGATAAATGGGGGAAAACCAGTCAAATTCTGGCAGCCAATCGGTGGTAGCACTAGAAAAATGATCCATAACGGTGGGAAGCCAAGGGAGATAACTTAAACCCACCCCAATGATTACGCCGCCTAAGGTAATGATTCGTCTTGGAGAAGGATAGAAAAACACCAACAGAGTGATAATTTGGGCAAAAAAAGATAACAGGAAAAAATAATGGGTGTAAATTCCGAGGCTATTGGTAATTCCCCAAAGTAGCCAATAGATTAATCCCGCTCGTTTAATAATTTTAATCAGGGCAAAAAGCGC
>CAZTXK010000040.1:0-13152 GCA_964617275.1 uncultured Dactylococcopsis sp.
ATTACACCTTTGAGAGTCTTTGTCAGCAATATCCTGAGCAGTCAGAGAGCGCGATTGACCCAAAGGGTCACCGAATCGAAGATTCGATCGCGCAGCAAGTAAGCCAATTTTGGGCGCAACCCAGTGATGATCCCAACACACCCCCGCCTCACAGCACTGGGGCAGCCATTGATATTACCCTTGTCAACGAAAAAGGAGAAACCCTGAATTTAGGAGGCGCAATTGATGAAATTTCCCCTCGCTCTTATCCAGACTTCTATCAAAAGGCAACTGGAAAGTCGGAACAAATTTATCACCAAAGGCGGAAACTTTTAAGAGGAATTATGTTGAGTGCCGATTTTCGTCAACATCCCCAAGAATGGTGGCATTTTTCCCTTGGAGATCAAATGTGGGCTTGGCTAAAATCTCAAGAAACTTCTCACTCTAATCTAATAGCGTATTACGGTAGAATTGAACAACATTAACTCATTTTATGCAAGACTTCTTCTGTTAACTTCATAAAGGCTTTTCCCCCGGCCGAATTAGGCATAGCTAAAACCGCAGGAGTGAACATATCCACAGCTTTTGCTACATTAACATCCATCGGAATTTGTTGCTGAAAAATTTGTTCTGGCGTAAAATCTTGTTCAATTCTTTGCATCACTTGTTTATAATAGCGACCAAATAAACCACCGCCAGATAACACAAAAACAATGCCGAGTAATTTGAGTTTTTGTAACTGTTCTGATTGACTGGTATCGTTATTTTGGAGACGAGTAATCCGCTTTTGTAATAGTTGAATGCCAATTAATGATAAAGGCTCAGGGCGAGCCGGAAGAAGGTAAAAATCACTAGCCGCAATTCCACTGCGAGTTAATAAGTTATACCCCGGCGCACAATCCATGATAATAAAATCATAATCGTCAATGACAGGGGCAATAATTTTTTTAATTAAACTAGCTTCAAAATTATCCCACGCCTGATTAAAGTCTTTTTCGGAATTAGAAATAGCTTCTTCGTGAAGTTTTTTAGAAACTAAATACTCATCATATAGTTCAATATCTCCAGCGAGTAATTCTAAGCCACTGATACCACAAATTTGAGATTGAATTAAATCGGGAGTATCATATTTACGACGAATATTGGGGCGAACAATTTTATCAATTAAATAACTGAGAGTGCGACGAGTACGACGGAGTTTGCTAAACTCTTGGGGAGGCATTAAGCTAAGAGTTGCACTGATTTGTGAGTCTAAATCGACGACTAAAACTCGTTTTTGATGATGTTTGGCTAAACAGGTGGCAATATTAACCGTGAGGGTTGTTTTTCCCACCCCTCCCTTCATATTAACGGTACTAATAACAGTTCCCATTGTTGTTTTTGGCGGCACATTCGCGTCTAGCCTACCATTAAACTAGGACTGATTGATCATAACTCGGAGTAAAATTCTTAAATGACTGTTAAATTATACAGTGCCAGTGTCTGTCCGTTTGCCCATCGTACCCGTCTTACCTTACTAGAAAAAGGGATAAACTTTGACCTAGTTGCTATTGACTTAAATAATAAGCCTAGCTGGTTTTCAGATGTTTCGCCCTATGGTAAAGTTCCTGTTATTGAGCATAATAATTATTCGATCTGGGAGTCAGCAATTATTAATGAATACCTAGAAGAGGCGTTTCCTGAACCGACTTTAATGCCAAAAGCGCCAGGAGAACGCGCAGTGGCAAGAATTTGGATTGATTTTGCCAATAGTAAATTAGTTCCCGCCTATTATAAACTCTTATTAGAACAAGATTTAGCTAAGCAAGAAAAACGGCGCAAGCAATTTTTAGAACATTTAGAGTTCATGGAAAATGAGGGAATAAGAAAGTTAAGTCAAAGCGGTGAGTATTGGTTGGGGAATACTCTCTCTTTAGTTGATTTAACCTTTTATCCTTGGTTTGAAAGACTCTGTGTTCTCGAATATTATCGTGGTATTTCTCTCCCTGAGAATTGCCATTATCTCCAGAATTGGTGGCGGCAAATGTGTCAACGAGAGTCTGTCAAGAAAATACAAAATCCTTCTGAATTCTATATTGCAGAATATAAAAAGTATGCCAATAATACCGTTAATAGTATTACTGCCCAAGAAATGCGCGATTAGACAAACGAAGAAACGCGCTGATGCAGGCTGCAAAAATGTTATTTTAAAGTTGGATGTTTGTATTTTGTAGCCGTTATGTCCCGTCGCCATCTCCTTATTCTCACTTTAACTCTAGGTCTAGCTTTCTTCTGTTTTCTTCCCAATGCCCAAGCCTTAGGTGGAAAACAACCTCCCCTCAACGAACCAGCCCCAGAATTTACCCTTCCTACTAATAATGGAGACGGAGAAGTTTCCCTCTCAGATTATCACGGAAAATGGGTCGTTTTATATTTCTATCCCAAAGACTTTACTTCTGGTTGTACCCTTGAAGCCAAAAAATTTCAAAAAGACTTAGAGAAATATCAGGCGCGTAATGCCCAAATAATTGGTGTTAGTGGTGATGATGTCAAGTCTCATGAACAATTTTGTGATGAAGTCGGAATTGAATTTCCCCTGCTGGCAGACACAGATGGTGCAGTGAGTAAAGCCTATGGATCATGGCTAGGAATTAGATCCCTGCGTCACACCTATCTCATTAATCCCGAGGGAATTCTCAAAGACATTTTTATCGGCGTCAAGCCCCCCATTCATAGTCAAGAAGTCTTAGCCCGTTTAGAGGAGTTACAGGAAAACTAGCAAAAAAAATCAAAATTGTATCCTCTAATACAGTTTGTTCCTTAATAACCCCTTAATGTTGTCTGGCAAATAGCATCAAATCACAACTTTGGTTAATGGTTGAGCATTTTGCCCAAGAATTTGCAAGTATATTAAGGGTGGATAATGACAAACAAGCGTTTTTATTACAATTTAGGCTTAGGCAACACTTCTCGCCGCAAATTTCTCAAATATAGTTCTCTTGCCGTTGGGGCGGGTGTTCTCGCTGCTTGCAATAATGGCGGTGGCTCTGGTGCTGATGAACAGGGAGACTTAGGAGAAAATCCGATTAAAGTCGGAGTAATGTATTCCACCACCGGAAGCATTGCTATTGTTGAAAAAACGTTGCAAGATGCCACTTTTCTTGCCATTGATCAGATTAATAACGGCACCGGTCCTTGGGAAGGAAATGGCGAAGGCATTGCCGGTCGAAAAATTCAAAAGGTTGTGGTTAATCCCGATTCCGACTGGGATAAATATAACCAAATGTCCAAGCGTCTCATCGATGAAGATAATGTCAGTTGTGTTTTAGGATGTTATACCTCTGCGAGTCGTAAATCGGTTTTACCGGTTTTTGAAGAAAAGGATGCCCTTCTTTATTATCCTGTTTATTATGAAGGAAACGAGTGCAGTTCCAATGTCATTTATACCGGTGCTGCGCCGAATCAACAAATTACCGATTCCATTCCCTATTGTTATGAAAACTTTGGTCCGAAAGGTTTCTTTGTTGGGTCGGATTATATTTATCCCAAAGAAAGCAATCGCGTCGCTAAAGCAGAACTGGAAAACCAAGGCGGGGAAATTGTTGGCGAAGAATATGCGGCTCTGGGAACAACCGAGTTCATTACCATCATTAATAAAATTAAGCAGGCGCAACCCGACTTTGTTTTAAGCAATTTAGTGGGAGACAGTGTTCCCGCCTTTTATCGGCAATATCAAAATGCCGGAATTAGTGCCAGCGATATTCCCATCATGGCTTATCCCACAACCGAACAAGAAATTATCGCCATGGGGCCACAATATGCCGAAGGCCACTATACCAGCTTTAATTATTTCCAAAGTGTCGATACCCCGGAAAATAACCAGTTTGTCCGCGAATTTAAAGAAATGTTTGGGGATGACCGCGTCACCAACGGTGTGATGGAAGCGGCTTACTTGCAAACCTTCTTTATGGCGCAGGCAATGAAAGAGGTGCTGGAAGCTGGAGAAGAAATCAATACCAAAACCCTACGGGAAGCAACCCGAGGGAAAGAATTCAATGCCCCCCAAGGGAAAGTAAAAGTTGATCCTGACAACTATCACACCTATCTGTATGCTCGCATTGGACGATGGAATGCTGAGGGTCAAGCCGAGATTATCCAATCCAGTCCTTCCGCAGTGAAGCCGATTCCTTGGAGTCAAGCGTTATATCCGGGACGGAAGTGTGTTCATCCCAGTCCTGACGATCGCAGCGATCCCACCAAAGAAACGGGTAAAGACAAACTGGAAACGAAATACTTAGAAAGCTAATAGAAAAGGGGAAGAATTATCCTCTTCCCTTGAGGGGGTTTAGAAAAGGAGTAAAACAGTGTTGAATCAGCTGGCATTTACATATCTATTTGCTCAGAATTCGGAGTTTCAACTGATCCCACTTCTCAATCAATTGGTCAGTGGAGTTGGCATTATCGGCATTTTGTTGCTGACCGGATTGGGACTAGCCATTACCTTTGGCGTTATGGGCATTATTAATTTAGCCCATGGTGAGTTTATTATGTTAGGGGCTTATGTCACTGTTTTCATGCAAGAAACCTTTGACATGGACTTGTTGCTGACCATTCCCTTTGCCTTTTTGGTGACTGCGGTAATTGGGGCTTTAATGGAGTTAACGATTATTCGGCGATTGTATGGCCGCCCCCTAGAAACGTTATTAGCTACTTGGGGATTAAGCATTGTCTTGCGCGGTGTTATTAAGCTGATATTTACGGCGCAGTTAAAGTACGTGCAATCCCCATCTTACCTTTCAGGAAATCTGAAGTTGCTAACTCAGGAGGAAGGGCTTGCCCTAATCTCCATTTCCTATTATCGCCTGTTTATTATTGGCATCGCGATCGCGCTATTCCTAATTACTGCCTATCTTCTTTATGGCACAAGTTTAGGCCGACAAATGCGAGCGGTAACCCAAAATCGCGACATGGCGAAATGCTTAGGTATCAACACCAGCTTAGTGGATATGGCAACCTTTGCCTACGGCTGCGGCTTAGCGGGCATTGCCGGTACGGTTCTGTCTTCTCTGAAAAGTGTCTCACCTCCCATGGGTCAAGATTACCTAGTTGAAGCTTGGATGGTCGTTGTCACCGGCGGGGTGGATAAACTCATCGGCACCCTCGCCGGGGCGGTTTTAATTGGCGAATCCAACGCCATCATTGCCTTTTTGCTCAATGATCCGGCAGCTCGCGTGATTGTCCTCTTAGCTGTCATCGTCATTATTCGCTATCGCCCAGAAGGACTCTTTACCGTACAGAAACGCGGTTAAAATACGCCATCGTTCATTGAGGAATTCCTAATGACACAAGTGCTTCCCGGTGTGCAAGAACGCACCTTTCCTCGCAAACTCGCCCTGATTGTTGGAATCGGTTTTCTCATTTTCGCCGTTTTTCCCTTATTTTTGGGGGAATTTCAAACCTCATTAATAGGCAAACTGCTTCTATTTGGAAGCCTTGCCATGGCACTGGATTTAGTATGGGGCTTTACCGGCATTCTCAGTTTTGCCCAAGGGGTATTTTTTAGCCTCGGCGGATATGCTATGGGGTATTACTTAAAACTTAACCTTACTGCCGGAGCAAGCGATTACGGGGGCAACTTGCCCGAATTTATGGTTTCCAACGGGTTAGAACAACTCCCTTGGTTTATCGCCCCGCTTCAATACTTCCCCATTGCTATGGTGGCGATGGTCTTAGTGCCAGCAGGATTTGCCTACCTGATTGGTTGGTTTATCTTTACCTCCCGAGTCAGCGGCGTTTATATCACCATTATTAGCCTTGCCATTGCCTCAGCTCTCAATACCTTTTTTGTTAGCCAGCAAGCTTACACCAACGGAACCAACGGTCTTAGCGATATTGCACCGCTCAGTTTTTTCGGTTCCAAAATCCCTCTGATTGGGCTGTATTGGATGTGTCTGGTTTTTACAACAGCCGTTTTAATTGGCGCTTGGTGGCTCACGAAATCCAATTTGGGCTTAATTTTGCGTTCCATTAAAGAAAACGAGGCCAGAGTCTCCTTTCTGGGTTACAACATTGCCAGTTACAAAATTTTTATTTGGACTTTATCTGCCGGCATTGCCGGCATTGCTGGCGGCTTATTTGTTGCCCTCAACCAATTTATTTCGCCCGTATATATTGCCGTTCCCTTTGGAACGCAAGTGGTGATTTGGGTTGCCATTGGCGGACGGGGAACCCTAATCGGTCCCTTAGCGGCTGCGCTTATCTTAGGACAAGTGCAGAACTATGCCGAACAAATCACCCAAGACTGGCAATTAATCATTGGGGTACTGTTGCTGATTGTTGTGTTATTTATTCCCAATGGCTTAATGAGTTTAGTTCCGAAACAATTGAGTCAGGGAAAAACCGCCAGCAAAAGCGATCCTTCCCCTTCAGATGCCGGATATTTACAAGCCCAACTGGTTGATTGGATAACTCTGTTACAGAAATTAATGCAAACAACCCTGAAAATTTTACCCAAGAACCGTTCTCGCCGCTAACTGAAGGAGTCCTCACTATGAGTAGTTTGCTTTCCATTCAAGATTTGCAAGTTGAATTTGCAGGATTTAAAGCCCTCAAAGGTGTCAATTTGAGCATCGGCGATCGCGAATTGGTGACCATTATCGGTCCCAATGGGGCGGGCAAAAGTACCCTCCTGGACGCGATCGTAGGTAAATCACCGACTGCTAGCGGTAAAGTCGAATATCAAGAAAGAGACATCACCAACCATCCGCCTCATGAAATTGCCCGCATGGGGATTGGGCGTAAATTCCAAAATCCTAACGTTTATAACGAATTAACGGTTTTTGAAAACATTTTACTGGCGCTCAAGGGGTCTCACGGTATTTTTGCCTCCATTACCTCGAAATTAACCACCATGAAACGGCATAAAATTACCTCGGTCTTAGAACGAATTGGCTTAATGGAGTATGCAGGAACCAAGGTTTCTTCTCTCTCCCATGGTCAAAAGCAGTGGGTAGAAATTGGCATGGTTCTTGCCCAAGATCCTTCTGTGGTGTTGTTAGACGAACCCACTGCCGGAATGACCCCAGAAGAAACCCATGCCACCGGTGAAATTATTCAAGCAATGTCGGAATTCCATGCCGTGGTTGTGATTGAGCATGACATGGAATTTGTTAAACAAATTGCACAACGTATTGTCGTGCTTCACCAAGGAGAAAACTTAGCAGAAGGAACCGTGGAAGAAGTGCAAAATCATCCGAAAGTTATGGAGGTTTATCTCGGCCGTGAAAGAATCGCTGCTTGAGTTATCTAATGTTACTGCTGGCTATGGACCAACCCCAGTCTTGTTTGACATTTCCATGACCATTAACCAAGGGGAAGTGGTTTGCTTACTGGGGCGTAATGGGGTGGGAAAAACCACTCTGTTACGGAGTATTATTGGTCTCAATGCTTTGACTCGGGGAAATATTATTTTTGATGCTGATGATATTAGCAAAACACCAACATTTAAACGAACGAGATATGGCATTGCCTATATTCCCCAAGGACGAGAAATTATTCCCTATCTCTCAGTGTTAGATAATTTAAAACTGGGGTTTGCTGGCAGAAAAAGCAAGAAAATCCCAGAAGAAATTTTTGATTTCTTTCCCATGTTGAAAGATCATTTATCTCGCCAAGGGGGATTACTGAGTGGTGGACAACAACAACAATTAGCCATTGCTAGAGGCTTAATTTGCAATCCCAAATTAATTTTGTTAGATGAACCCACCGAAGGAATTCAGCCTTCCATTGTGCAAGAAATTGAAGATACTCTTAAACGGATTAATAAGGAGAAAGGAATTACAGTGTTAGTTGTTGAACAAAAAATTGAGTTTGCCCGTCAACTTGCCCAACGATTTTTCATGATGGATAAAGGTTCCATTGTTGCCCGAGGAAATACTGAAGAATTAACTGATAATTTAGTTAATCAATATTTAGCCGTTTAGGCTCTCCCAGACTAATATAGCAATATGATCTCATTTGTAAAAAGTAACTTCATTTTAGATCCCCCCTCACCCCCCTTATTAAGGGGGGAATTAAAGGGGTAATCAAATGCAAAAATTTACAACTGATTTAGGATTGCTATATATGACAACTAAGTTTTCAATTTGGGCAAAAGTCACGCATTGATTAATTAGAACCTGATTTTGAAAATAAGTTGATAAAATTAAAGAAAACTCCTTAAAATTGTATTTAATATTACTTTTTAAAACGATCAAGAATGAGACACTGTTTATAGTTGCTAAGGAAGTAAAAAAGGCGTGATTGTCTTTATTTTTGTCCTATCAAGTAATTAGGTTTTAGCGTTTTTAGGGAGTTTAAAAAGGATGCCAGAAACACTTTTTAAGGTAGATTTAACCAAGCCGATGCGGGAACAGGAAATGCCGGGGCATAATCGCTGGCATCCTGATATTCCACCTGTGGCGGCGGTGAATCCAGGGGATGTCTTTCGGATTGAATGTAAGGATTGGACAGATGGACAAATCAAAAATGATGATAATCCCAATGACATTCGCGATGTTGATTTGAGTGTGGTTCATGTTCTCAGTGGCCCCATTCGCGTTGAGGGCGCACAACCAGGAGATATTCTCGTTGTGGATATCCTTGATATTGGGGCGTTTTCCGAGCATGAGTGGGGCTTTACGGGAATTTTTGCTAAGGAAAATGGCGGTGGCTTTTTGACAGAACATTTCCCCACTGCAAATAAGGCAATTTGGGATTTTCAGGGGATTTATACCAGTTCTCGTCATGTTCCGGGGGTGCGATTTGCTGGGATTACTCATCCCGGGTTAATTGGTTGTGCGCCATCCCATGAGTTGCTGGCGAAATGGAATAAACGGGAACGGGAGTTAGTGGCAACTGATCCCGATCGCGTACCCCCTTTAGCTACTTTACCCAATCCTGAGAATGCGGTTTTAGGAAGTTTAACGGGCTCAGAGTTTGAAAAAGCGGCGGCAGAAGGAGCGAGAACCGTTCCTCCTCGGGAACATGGGGGAAATTGTGATATTAAGAATTTGTCGCGGGGATCAAAAATTTATTTTCCTGTTTATGTAGATGGGGCAAAACTCTCGATGGGCGATATTCACTTCTCCCAAGGAGATGGGGAAATTACCTTCTGCGGCGCGATCGAAATGGCGGGCTATATTGATCTCCATGTCGATATCATTAAGGGGGGAATGGATAAGTATGGCATGGTGAATCCCATTTTTAAGCCCGGTCCAGTGGAGCCTCGCTATTCGGAATACTTAGTTTTTGAGGGGATTTCGGTGGATGAGTTTGATGGCAGACAATATTATATGGATGCCCATGTGGCGTATCGGCGGGCTTGTTTGAATGCCATTGAGTATTTGACCAAGTTTGGCTTTACCCGAGAACAGGCTTATTTATTATTGAGTTGTGCGCCAGTGGAAGGTCGCGTCAGTGGCATTGTTGACATTCCTAATGTTTGCTGTACGGTCGCGATTCCCACCGAGATTTTTGAAAAAGAGATTGTTCCCACTTAAAGGAGAGTTAGAAATGCCATTATATGAATTTGAATGCGATCAATGTGGCGTATTTGAAGCTTGGCGCGCGATCGCGCTTCGGGATACAGCCCCCAATTGTCCCACTTGTGACGGGGAAAGCCAACGGATTTTTTCGGTTCCCCATTTCAATCTCAGTTCCGGGAGTGCTTTCTTAAAAGCCCGAGACACCAGTGAACCGAAAGTGGAAAAGCGAGAGAAAGAACCCTCACCACCCCGTTTGCAAAGTCATAAGCGCGATCGACCTTGGATGGTGGGTCATTAACAGCAAACCAAAGCCACCCTTTACTCTTTTAATACGAAATCCAACAAACTCTGTTGCATATCGATCCCCCCTACCCCCCTTAATAAGGGGGGCAAAGGGAAGATCATTTGTAGCAAGCATTTAGGTATTCCATATAAGAAGGGTGGATCAACAATCCCCTTAACCCGTTTGTTGACGTAAAAATGTTAATAAAATCGGGCTGATTTCCTCAGCACAGTGTTCTTGGGGATAATGTTTCCCATCTTCTAATTTCGCCAGACGAATGTTTTTATAGTCTTTAGCAAGGGTTTCTGGAACTTCAGCACTTAACCAAGGATCTCCCATTCCCCAAATAATTTGTGTCGGTTTATCCCAGTCTTTCCAACCCGCCTCAACTTCTTTCATCGCTTCAGGAAGATTAAGATTCTTAATGGTTGCCACTAGAGAGCGTCCAGCTTGAGAATTTTTAAGGAAGGGCTGGCGATACACCCCTAAATTTTTATCAGAGATGACATAGCCACTGCCTTTTTCTAAGGTGCGATCCACTAATAAAGGGTCTTGGGTTAACATTTCTCCCATCAGAGGAAACGCCCATTGACGCATCATCCAAGGCAGACGCGCTGAGGAGGAAAGGGGCGCATTCAGTATAACTAAGCGTTCAATTTGCTCGGGATGACGAAACGCATACTGTAATCCCACTGATCCAACAAAACCTTGCACCACTAAATGAAAACGCTCCAAGTTAAGAGCTGCCAATAATTCCTCTAACGCCCCAATATAGGCATTGGGAGTATAAGCAAATTCACGAGGAGATGGTTTCGCGGACGATCCTTGTCCTAACCAGTCCGGAGCATAAGCCATCAATCCTGTTTCCGCAATGTCTTCTAAAAGGATGCGCCAACTATAACTATGAGCAAGAAGCCCATGTAATAAGACCACTGGCGGGGCTTCACCTTCATTTCTGGGACTGGCTTGGCGATAAAACCATTGTTTTTGATTACTCTCAATGATTTTGCTTTCGAGTTGAGTCATTCGTCAAGGAAAAAAGGGACATCTTTCAACTTAGCAGAAAATTCTGTGATTAACGTAAAGTTCTTGTCTGTTCATTAAGAAGTGTTAAAACAACATTAAATCACCTTGCTTATGTGTCCAATAATTGAAAACAAATGCTAGAATCAGGGAAAATACTTATTACATATATCAAAATACTACATTTATGGCTTCTTTTCTAGAACAGCGTTTAACTTGTAATCGAATTTTTCGACATCTCTTCTTTTATCATCTTCGCCAGTTTACAGGAAAAGTAGAGATTTCAGGTGCTCAGGGTAAAAGTTGGTATTTCTATTTTAAGTTAGGATACTTAATTTGGGCTTATGGGGAGAATCATCCCTTGCGACGCTGGCGACGGCAATTTTACGCAGCCACAGGTCAACTCCCACAACTGAATCGGATTAATCAAACTGGTGAATGTTGGGATTGCACCGAGTTAAGAAAACTCTCTCAGACTCACAGTCTATCTTCAGAACAAATCCAAAAAATTATTAAGGGAGTGTTACTAGAAGTTTTATTTGATGCAGTACAAGCCTTTGAAGGGCTGATTTATGAGCATAGTTACTTAAATCAATCAAAGGTAGTCCCTTCCATGTCTGATTTAGCAGGAATTGGGGATGGCATACAAGTAAAATGCCAAGAGGAGATTAGCCCTGATCCTTACTATCGTTTACCCGGTAGTATTTTCCCTACGCTTAAAGAATTACAGGAAACCACTTATAATCTTTGGACAAAATGGGTTAATGCGGGGTTGGCACAGTGTTCTCCGAATCAAGCACCGTTATTGGCTAAACCCAAAGAGTTAAAGCCAATTGTGTCAGAGAAAGTCTATCATAATATGTCGAAAGCCCTTAAAGGACGGACGACGTTAAGAGATTTAGCGTTTAAGTTTAAGCATGGGGGGAATTTTCTGAAATCGGGTTGCGCGATCGCGCCCTATTGGGCAAAAGGACTCATTCAGTTTAAAAATATTCCAGATATTTCTATTACTCGCATTAGTAAAGATTCTTACTCTACTATCACCTTTTCGGAAGCAAATGTCGATACTCCTGTCTTATTAGCCATTGATAGTAATAGGGAGAATCAATCATTACTCAGCGCGATCGCGCTTGAACAAGGCTATCAATTTCAAGGTCTTGATGATAGTCTGAAAGCAATTTCAGAACTGCAACAAAACCCTAATTTTCAGCCCACTTTCATCTTTTTTAATCCCGAAAACTCAGTCATCAAAGAAACAGAATTTTGTCAAATTATTAACCGTTTAGAGCTACTCAAAAAAACTTCGGTTATTATCTACATGAATCAACCAATCTCTAATCGCAAAGCGAAGGATATTTTGTCGCTGGGAGCCAGTGAAATTATTGATTCTAATGTCTTCAGCTATGGTGAAATCAGTTCACTGCTTTTAAAGTATCGTCATGTTAATCTCTCCCATAACTTTCCTCAGCGTCAACAAACTCAAAGTCGGGATGCCACTGTCGTTCAACATTAACAGCAAATTAACTGTTGTCCCAAATTAACATCAAAATAACTTTGTTGAATTGTGAGCTTCTGATGATAGATGGTAAACGGTTGACTCGGTTCTCCTAACTGGTCAATCACTAAAATTGCCTCAGAAAAATCTTGATGCGCTGTATAACCATTAACTGTAATCACTGTCTTTAAGCCAGCAGTAACAGAGGCGGTTAACCCAGCTTGTGAGTCTTCAAAAACGAGACAATCTTGAGCAGAAACATTCATTTGCTCTAAGACATAATGATAAATCTCTGGAGATGGTTTTTTATTGGCAACAATGTCGCCTGCGGCAATGACTTCAAAATAATCATCCTCTTTGAAGTGAGTTTTGAGCAGAGCAATGGTATTATCTAAAGAACTGGTGGTTGCAACTGCTAACCGAACCCCTGCTGCTTTTGCTTCTTCTAACAGCCGTTTTACCCCCGAACGAAGGGGAATTTGTCCTTGATCTAGGAGTTGACGATAATATTGGCTTTTAGCGCGGTGTAGCTGTTGACTAAATGCTTCTTGATTGGAGGGACGTTGCGATTGCGGTAAATAATGCGTTATATAGTGGTTAATGCGCTCTTTGCCGCCAGAAATGGACAAAAGCTCTCCATATAGAGACTCCGACCAATCCCAATCCAAGCCAGCCTCAGCAAACGCCTGATTAAAGGCGACACGATGACCATTGCGTTCTGTATCCGCTAATGTTCCATCCACATCAAAAATAAAAACCATATTTAATCCGTTATAGATTCTGAGAGGTTGTCACAACATTAGATTCAACAACATTTCTTTCTCGGAAAAACTGGATCATTTTGCGATCTTGTCCTTGAATATGATGCA
>CAZTXK010000041.1:0-13128 GCA_964617275.1 uncultured Dactylococcopsis sp.
TTAGAATAATCAATGATAATCGGACTTTCACCGTCCCAAGTTTCAATTTCGGCTAAAACCGATTGAGTGGGTAGCAATTGGATATTCGTGGTTTCTGCAACTAAGACTGAAATCGGAATAGAGGTAAACCCCAGAAACAGAATAATTCCTAATCCCCAAGCTATCTTATGCAAAGGGTAACGGAGACGCTCATTTCGTAGCCCTAGGGTTTGGAAAATACTAGAAGCCCCATGAGATAAATGCCAGCATAATAATCCCATAGCAATTATATAAAAGCCTGAAATATACCAAAATTGACGGGAAAACCCATAAATTACCATGGCATAGACATCTTGAACGGCTTTTTCTCCCATTTCATAGGTAAGCATCTGAAATTCAGGATGAATACTTTGAACCGTGAAGTGTAGCAGGTGAAAAATGATATAAATTAAAAGCGTCAAACCGCTAACGCTCATATATCGGGAAGCACTACTGGCTTTTAGCCAACGCTTAACCACATATTTTTGAGGGCGAGCGGCTCGATTTTCTCGTTTTAAAAGGGCTGCCATCCAGATATGAACCCCTACCATTAACAATAACCCCAAACGAAACGCCCAACGCAGCGGTGCTGGAATCACTTGATGGAGAAAATAGGCATATTGATTCATCGCGTCTGGGGGGAGAAACATCTGGAGATTACCCATCATGTGGGCGAAAACAAAGGAAATAAGGACAATTCCTGTTAACGCCATCAGATATTTTTTAACCAGAGAGGGAATTTTCCGAGCGGTGCGAAGACTCATCGAGAAGCGTTATTTCCTTGAGTAAGAACAGCCCATGCAAATTGGGGTAAAACCAGCATTCGTTGCCAGCGCGAAGGCTCTTGATAGAAGCGGTATAACCATTCTAGGTTATGCTCACAAAACCATTGGGGGGCGCGTGGCTTGGATCCAGACCAAATGTCAAATGCTCCACCAATGCCGATCCAAATTGAATTGGGGCAAAGATGGCGGTTCTCAGCAATCCAGAGTTCCTGACGGGGTACGCCTAAGCCCACTAGAATTAAACGGGGCTGTTTGGTTTGTAACTCCTGACAAAGTTCGGTTTGTTCTGCTGCCGAAAGATAGCCATGTTGGGTATGAATGGAGAGTTGGGGATATTGATGCCGCCAGTTTTCAGCCGCGATCGCGGCGCGTTTCGGTTCTCCCCCATAGAAAAAAATATCCTCTGAAGCCTCGTTTTCCGCCATGTTCGTGATGAGGGCGGCGGCGAGTTCAATTCCGGGGTAACGCTGCTGTTTTTTCCCTTGTAGGCGTAAAGACAGGACAACGCCTGCCCCATCTGGAATCACCAGATCGGCTTGCGCGATCGCGCTGGCAAGTTGGGGATTGTTTCGCGCCAACATGACCATTTCCGCATTCAGGGTCACCACATGAGTTCCTTTTCCCTCTTCATAACGGGTTTGAAGCCAAATTAAATAATCAGAAAGGAGATGAACTTGTACCCCTAATACCGTTTCAGTTTCAGGATGGCAAAGCGAATTACGCTGGGAGGAAAAAGTCATTGCGATTTTTCTTGATCCGAACAAGACTGTTTATATTTGTGGATGGCAATGGCAAACCCTAACGCGACCAGAATATTCGAGAGAGTAAGAAAAAACTCAGCACTCCCGTGTAACCAATCCACATTCGCTAGGGCTTCTCCGTAAGCCTGTTGGGCATAAATGCCAGCCGGTATGGTGATTAAGACAAATAATAACAGAACATAGAACCCAATAAGAGCGAGGCGAGGAACTTGGCGCGATCGCGTTAGAAACCACAAAAAAGCGAGATAAGGAAATAAAGAAGCGGCAAAAAGCGTTTGTTTATCAAGCATTAACTTAAAATCGTTAAAAATAAGCTAGATTTTCGATTACACATAAAAGAACTAATAGATCAGATTTAGAAAACCAATCATTCTATTCCTTACAGATGATTGCTATCTTTGCAAAATTTAGTTACATTTATTTACAGAAGTTAACACAGAGTAATTATTCATCAAGAGGTCATTATGGAAGAAAATCGCAACGATTTCAAATTTGGTTTTAACGCAGGTGCCGAAAACTGGAATGGACGCTTAGCCATGATCGGCTTTATTGCTGCCCTTCTTACCGAAATTCTCAGTGGACAAGGTGTCCTTCACTTCTGGGGACTGCTTTAAGGGAAGTTTTTAAAGCTCATCAAGGAGATCAAGGGTCACCCCCCTTGCACTCTCCACCACAAGCTAAAAACCTAAGTTGGTTAACTATCATAGCAAGAGCTGGGTCAAGCAAAAACCCAGCTTTTAGTATTGTAAAATTTCTTAATATCACTCCTTTTAAGTGCGCATATACTCTTTGAGGATGCTGTTGCGGTTGGGATGGCGCAATTTTCTCAGAGCTTTCGCTTCTATTTGTCGAATCCGTTCCCGAGTAACATTAAAAATTTGTCCAATTTCCTCTAACGTTTTCATCCGTCCATCTTCTAAACCGTAGCGGAGGCGGAGAACATCTCGTTCACGGGGGCTGAGGGTATCAAGGACATCTTCTAAATCTTCGCGCAGTAAGCTCTTAGACACCTCATCCTCTGGCGTTTCGCCATCAGCCTCAATAAAGTCCCCTAAGCGAGAGTCTTCTTCCTTACCAATGGGCGTTTCTAAAGAAATCGGAAGTTGCGCCGACTTAGCAATAAAGCGCAGCTTTTCGATGGTCATTTCCATCCGTTCTGCGATTTCCTCCTCGGTGGGTTTACGCCCCAACTCTTGAGAGAGAATTTTGGTAGTTTTCTTAATCCGAGAAATCGTTTCGTAAAGGTGAACCGGGAGACGGATGGTGCGAGATTGATCAGCGATCGCGCGAGTAATTGCCTGTCGAATCCACCAAGTGGCATAGGTGGAAAACTTATAGCCTTTTTCGTGATCAAACTTTTCAGCAGCGCGAATCAGCCCTAAAGAACCTTCCTGAATCAAATCCTGAAATGACAGCCCCCGATTCATATATTTTTTAGCAATAGACACCACCAGCCGTAAATTAGACTGCACCATTTTTTCTTTCGCACGTCGCCCCAGCAACAAGCGTCGGCGAAACTTCGACAGCGGCATCTCCACTTCTTCCGCCCATTCCTCAAGCGTCGGTTCTGAGCCAATGGTTGCTTCTAACTCAGTGCGCTTCCGCTCCAATTCCAACAAATCAGCAATTTTCCGAGCCAACTCAATTTCTTCATCCGCTCTTAACAAACGAATGCGACCAATTTCCTGCAAATAAAGTCGAATTGAATCCTCGGTATAAGATTTTTTAGCTGTTTCATCAGAGGGATCAGGTTTAGAGGTATTAGCTTCCACCACCTTCGGTAAAGATTCGTCCGCTAACTCCTCAGTTGGTTCTGCTGTTTCTTCCAACATTTCTTGATCCAAATCAGAAGGGGTAGGTTCTACCTCCAGAGCCACGGTATTGCCTTGGGCTGCCTCTCGGCTTTGTTCTTCAATTAAACGCTCTAATTCGTTTTTGTGCTGTTGCTGGCTGGTTAATGTATTTACCTGCATAAGGCTTGTTTCCCTTTTACTCCTTACTATTTTCACCAATGAATGATGATCAATGTTTAAGTGCAATTTAATTATTGTGTTTCCTATTGCTCCCCAACAAGCTAAGTAATCGAATTTTCTATCCTTAGAGGGAAGCCTGAAAAAGGAAAGACCTAGCCATGATTGTAGCTTTTCTTACAAAAATGACAACTTGTCATCGAGGACTTAGTTTCTCAAGGATCGCGATTGCGTCTTTAATGATTATTCAATATTAATCGTTTGTGGTGCTTGATCTTCAGGAGAGGACCCCGATTGAGTTGTCTTTGAGCCTTGTTGATCCAACCAGCTTTTGAGAGGCTCTTGGTCCGGGCTGAGGCGTAAACTTCCCGATACTAACCCCCCAAAAAAGCTAATCGGCTGTTGTGTAAGTTCTTGAATAATTGGTGTCAGTTCGCTTAACATCATCACAGCACTGAAACTTAAAAAATAGGATTTTCAGTATAATTCTAACGCTTTGCTATCATTGTGCGCTGCTAGGTTCCTGATTAGAGATTTCCTCTTGCGGCGATTCTAGAGTATGATCATTTTTATATTCATTAATCAACCGTTCTAACTGTTCTAGCGCTTGTTGAGTTTGTTGAGAACGAGTCACTAAAGAGCGAGCCACTTTTTCACTTTCTTGGGCTGCACTGGTTAACTCTTCAATTTGATTGCGGAAGCGATAAGCAATTTGGTTAACTTGATTTGTTGCTTCAAACGTTTTTCCCCCCAAATTACCAATTTCGGTAGTAATTCGACTTAAGCCACTCATTTGTCCTTCACTACCGCCACTTTGGGGACGATTCGCCACTAACGCCGCTTGAATCGACAAATTACGCACCTGTTGACTGACACGCTCAATTAATTCCGTTGCCCCATTAACCGCTTCTAACTCTTCACTAAATCCATTCCCAATTTTCATAATTTGATCCGTACAATCAGAAATTGCCTCAACACTTTTCAACATTTGGCTAAAGGTTTCCTTACCTTCTTGAGAAAGTAATTCCCCTAACTGCACAAAGCGTTGATTCAACTCAGAAATGGCATTTGCCTGCCGAGATAATTTTGCTTGTTGCAGTTCCAACATCTGATTACGCCGTTGGACTTCTCGCTGTTGTGTTTCCAACTCACGGGTATATTTTTGTACTTTTGCTTGCTCTTTTTTTAAGCTTTCTGCATATTGACGAGCTTTTTCTTTTTGTTTAAGAATAATTTTATTAACTTGAGCAAAAATTTTCGAGTGCGCCAATAGTAAATGATGGAGTTCCAACAAGGCAACGGATTGATCCTCTTTTACTACAGCAATCGGTTCATAAAGTAACTCTAAAGAACGGTTAAGTGCCTTAATCACCGCTTGGTCAATTCGACAATCATGTTGCAAATATAGAGTTTCAGTTTCTATGACCTCTAGCAAGACACGAATAGGACGACGTAAGTACAACTCAAGACTATAGGGTTGACTCATGTGTTCTAGAAACTTGCGTCTAGAAATCACTCCCAAAACTTCTTCTTCTTCTTTAATAATGACCCCTGGCAGCTCTGGCTGGTCTTGAAATTGATTGTAAACGACTTCGCCTAAGGTCTCAGCCTCAACATAATATCGATAGGTTTGCAGCTCATTTAGGGTAGATGTGGGTTGAAGAGGAGTAGATTGAGATGAAGACACGGCAATTATGTGATATAGCTTTTATCAAGTCCATCCCCATCATAGAGAGTGGACTTTATGGTTTCATCATGATTTATTTAAGTGAAGGTTAAGTTATTTTAATTCCCGAAAAAAAAGAACTTAGAATCGAGTTTCATATTCAAAAATCAAATTTTCATTATCAGCAAAATCAGTGGTTCCTCTCAGCAAAATGTCATCACTTAAACGATAACGAACACTATATTGAATCTGTTGATCAGCATCAAAAATTGTCAGAACTGACACCGAAAAATCATTGCTAATGTTGATTCCAGCCTCTGCACCAAAGCCTAAAGTAGAACTACCTCCCCCTTCTTCTTCCTTTTCTGTGGGAATTAAAGTGGGAAAAATACGGAACTCGCTTAAGCCTAAAGCATCGCCAATGGTATTTTGAAACGTGCCCAACAAAGTAGAACCAGCAATGTTAGCTAATCCTAACGCGGCATCGTCTCCAAAACCACGGGTTAAACCGCCGCCAAGAAGCGCAATAATTTCCGTTTCACTGCGACTGGGTTCGCTGCTGAGGGTTACAATATCATCATTGGCAGTTAACGCCCCCGGTTGTAGTTCACTAGCGCGGCCGCGTACTAAAGCTTCAACTTGTACAGAACGTAAACTCGCCGCTGAGGGGTCAATCTGCTGATCCTGAAATTCTGTACTCCCCTCGCCACCGCCAACGCTTCCACTGGTTTCCGACACAGAGGTAACCAACCGAACATCCAGTGTAGGGTCAACCCCTTGAGTGGGAACAAAGGTTGCTGTTTGCTTATACCCTCTTGCGAGTCGAAACTGAGTTAACCCTAAATTGACTTGACCGCGACGCAAATTAATCGTTCCTTCTGGGCGAATATTATCCAAGCTCCCATTTAAAACCAAGCTGCCATCGGCTAGAAAATTCAAAATTGGCTGACGAGTCACCTTGACATTCTCGCCGAGAGTAATTTTTAAGTCGTTGAATCCAATATTCGCTCCGTTTTCCTGACCATTTGCTCCTTGAGCATTTTGAGCCGTCCCATTTTCTTCCTCTTCGGCTAACACCACTTCTCCTTGGGAAACTGTAATGTCGCCACCGATTTCGGGCGCGATCGCGCTTTGACCAATATTGACATCTCCTGTGACATTTCCCTGATAAAGATTGGGTAAATCAAGGGCTAAATTGTCTAAATTAATATCAAGACTTTCGGTGGAGGCTTCAGGATTAAATAACGCTAATCCTCCTGAGATGTTAACTTCACCGCCTCCGAAGTCAGCATTGAATTGTTCCACATTGAGCTGATCGAGATTAAAGTTAACTCGACTATTAATATTGGTTAAAGGTTGTGGCAATACTGCTGTGGCAATGCTAGCTTCCGAAAGGTTCAGTACACCTTCGGTGGTTAACTGTTCAATTTGGAAATCTTCTGGATTAAAGGGGCCACTGATGGTGAGGTTAACCTTACCTGTGCCACCTTCCCAAGTCAATTGTCCATCACTAACAACATCGAGGAGAGCAAACCCCTCATCTTGGAGACTAATTTCAAGGTTTAAATCTTTAGAAGCTGGCGGAATTTCAGCAAAAGGAAGTTGATAGGGAACTTCACCGACAACAGTAAGGGGTTCACTTTCAGAGGTTAATAGCCCCCGAGCAAACAAGTTTAGTTCCGAATTGCTATAGTTGAAACTTCCCTGTACTGTCTCAATGGGTTGTTCATTGAGCACTGCATCAACCACCCGTAATTCTCCCCGAGCAGTGGGATTTTGGGGGCTGCCGGCTACGGTCGCTGTGCCATTAATGAAACCGCTAACGCCGATAAATTCTGGCAGTTCAACCAGATTTTGCAGCTCTGCAACAGGAATTTCATTCACTTGTAATTGAGCGGATTGGTTGTCTCCGCCAAAGGTTCCCGAGAGATTAATAAAACTGTCATCAGAGGCAAAACGTAAGGGGAGTAAAGTGATGACACCATTGCGAAGACTTCCCTGTGCGGTTACGGTTTTGGCGAGATAGGGGCCCCATTGCCAGCTTTCGCCATCAATTTCCCATTCTCCCTGAATATCGCCGAGGTTAAATGAGCTTCCCTGCACATAAACCCGACCGGTAAAATTCCCTTGTGCTGAGGCAAGGGGAGGAAGTAGGGGGGTAGTATCCTGTTCAGTTTGGAGTTGGTCAAGTAACGCCTTGATTTCTGAGAACCGTCGCAGCTGATCTTCTAGGGGTTGATCTTTGACACTAACAGAGCTGGGATCAACATCGTCGGCATCTCCATATTGGGGAGTGAGAAAATCCTCATCAAAATCAGCAATATCAAAAACTTGTATGGCAGCGAGAATGTCCTCAATGCGCCCTTGTTCAATCTCAAGATTGCCCTGAAATTCAGGGGTGGTTTCGGTTAAAGTGAGGCGACCATTGGCGCGATATTGGCTCTCATTTTGGATTAAAGTGGCTTCTGAGACATTTAAGGTATCGTTCAGGTAAGAGAAATTTGCCGTAGCGCGATCGCTGTTAAATCGCCCCAACGCTGGATTCACTAACGCTAACTCTCCTGAAACCCCATAATTATTCAAATTGACTGTTACATCTCCTTCTAACGTTCCAGATGCAGGTTGATCGGCAAACTCTTCTGGTAGCGGGGCAAAATCTCTTAATAAATCTAAGGGGAGTTTCCTTAAACTCACCATCAAATTATCATCTTCTCGGTTTCCCTCTGCTAGTGCCTTCTGGTGTTGCAATCGAAACGAAGCGGGTTCTAAGGGCAACAATTCTCCTTCTGCTGGAGACAGTAAAGCAAATTGAATTTGATCCGCGTTTTCTCCTTCTCCCTGTAAATTGAATTGGACTCCTTGTTCAGCGTTAGCTAAAACTGTCCCTGTCATTTCCGAATCAAAGATAAATTGGTTTAAGGCAAAATTATCTAAGCGAATATCCCCCTCAATTTGAGGTTGGCTAATATTGCCTTGAATTTCCCCAGTAAACCCAGCTAATCCTTGAATATTCAACTCCCCAATGGCTTCCGACTCTGGAATAGGCAGGGCAGCTAAATCTAAATTTTGAGCATCAACGGTTAAATCGACATTTTCGATAATGTCTTCTCCCTGTTGTTCTAAATCGACTGCGATTGTTCCCTGAGCAAAAAAGTCTTCTGCTTCCGCTTCTTCTAAGACCACTTGGCGACCATCCCACCTAAGACGAGTCGTCAGGGGATCGCGAATCAAGCTCAGTCCCTGATCAAAGTCTAAATTAGCTTGCGCGGTAATTCCAGCAGGAGATAAATCCGCTAAATTTCCTTGCGCTTTTACTTCGCCAGTAACTCCTCCTCGTAACTCTTCCGAGAGTTGAGACAGGTTTAAATTTTCAGGTATCGCAACTAATTCAAATGCTCCCCCTTGTAAGCGTATCCTTGTTGCCCGAATCTTCCCATCCAAAATGCGTTTAAGTTCTCCAGACCCCTTAACAGTAACGCCTTCTGGGCTTAAATCATCTAACGTTCCTTGAGCTGTCAGTTGCGCGTCAAAGAGGCTTCCTTGTACTTGGGGGGGAATATCAGGGAGTAAGCGTCCCACATCTAAATTGCTAACCTTAATGTCACCGCGCCAATTCCCCTCACTCAGACGTAAATTATTCAGGTTAATCCGACTCGCTTCGCGACCTACTAAGTTGAGCCTCCCTGAACCCTCAATAGTCACGCCTTCCGGGGTTAAATTATCGATCGTTCCTTGGGCTGTGAGTTGGGTATCCAAGCGGGTTCCTTGGAGTTCTAAGGGAAGTTCCTGAGCAAAGCGTCCCACCTCTAAATTCCTAACATCAATATTACCGCGCCAGTTACCGTCACTCAGACGTAAATCATTGAGACGAATGCGACTGGTTTCTCCATCTCTTAGCGTCACCTCGCCAAACCCCCTTCCTTCCACTTGATTGAGATCAAACTCTCTGATATCAGCATTCACTCGAAACTGGGCTGATAGTAACTCATTAAATTCCGTAGGCGTTTCAGGGACAATTAAGCCGAGGGGAAAATTGGTAATATCGATATTAGCGTTGAGTTGACCTTGGCTTAAGTTAATGGCTGTCGCAGCGAGTTGCCCTTGAGGAATACTCAGTTCTCCTTCACCATTGAGGGTTACTTGTTCAGGAGATAAGTCTGCGAGATCAGCATTAAAAAAGAACTCTCCTGAAATGGGATTTTGTAACTGCGGTGGAATATTGGGATTTAGTTTTTGCGGTTGAATGCCATCAATATTAATCCTTCCTTGCAGACGACCGTCCAAAAATTCCAGTTGCGGTAAGGTAACTTCTCCATTGGCGATGGCTAAGGTGGCTTCTCCTTGGGCGGTTACGTTTTGCCAATTGGTCAATTTCCCCTCAATTGTGGCTGAGGCATTCAAGAGACCTAAATCAGCAGGAAGATTCGCCGAATAAGAACGAATGAGTTCTCCGGGAACATTTTGAACTTGCACATCGAGATTGATAGCTTGTTCTGAGTTTAAATCTAAATTGCCTTGGGCTGTAATTTCTCCCCCCGCTTGCGGCGTTGCGATAAAGTCTTCTACGACTAATTCGTTTCCTTGTAGTGAGAGTTGGGTTTGAACTTGGCTAAATACAACTTCATCAATGACGGTGGGTTCAGTGCTATTAGCAATAATCCTAATTTGCGGGTCATCTAATGCCCCAGTGAGGGCGATCTCGGCTTCAATGGTTCCACTAAGAGGAATTTCAGGAGAATCAAGGTCAAGTGCTGAAAAGAAGCTAGAAAACTGTGTCGGGGGAATATTAGCAGTTAAGTCATAGCCGGTGGCAAGATTAATATTTCCTTGGGCAACTGCATTAATTTCCCCCAATTGGGTGGTGAAGTTTTCGACAAAAATATTTCTGTCTGCAAGTTGAACTTGTGCCTTCGTATTTTGGAAAGGGGTTGTCAAGGGGTCTAGTTGAGCATCAAGGTTCCTCAGTTCGGCAGTTCCCTCAAATTTGGGCAGGGTATCGTTGAGGAAAAAACTAATTTCTGTGTCAGTGTTGAGCGTTCCATCTCTGATGTTGAGAGGAGAGGGGACTAATCTCGCTAATTGCGCGATCGCGAGTTCATTCGTGGTGAGAGAAAGGGCAACTTCTTCGGTTTCGAGATTGACTTCTCCTGTCAGATCAATACTGCCAGAGGCTTCAGCAAGGGTTAAATTTTCCAGTTGGAAAGGAATACGTTGATTATTATCGAGAAATTGGCTATTGATTTGGGCAATATTGAGATCAACAGGAGGTTGCAATTGCCCGGCTTGGTTGCGAGGAGAAAGACTGAGGTTAGCATTTTCCACGTTGAGGCGATTCAGCCTAATCTCAATGATCCCGGGGGGTTGTTCGGTTAACTCTGTGGTTAACCACTCTCCCTCTGGTGTTTGCTCAACTTTAACTTCGGGATTAATGAGGGTCACTTCTAGGTCTAAAGCCTGTTCAGTAATGACCTTAAAAGGAGTAAAGTTAACAGCAACGGTGGGAATGGTTACTTGGGCGGCGTGTTCTTCGGTGGGTGGAAGGGTGGTTTCACCAAAACTTAGGGAGGTGAGAGAAAAGGCTTCTACATCTCCCACTTCTACAGGGCGAGAGAGAATAGAAGAAAGGCTTTTGGCAACAGTTTGCGGTAACTGACGATAAATTAAATACCAGCCTAAACTAATCCCCCCTCCTAATCCGAGTAGAATCAGGATTAATACCAAGGAACGCCATGGCTTCGGGTTTTGGGGAGGAAGGCTTGGTTGAGCGGAAGTTTCTTCAGAGGAAGGATCAGGTGGAGTGTTGTCGTTAGAAGTCATTGCAGGTCGTTATCCCCAAAGGGGGTCTTTAGCCGTTATGATAGCAGCGATCGCGCTGAATTTCCCCTAATTCCCTTCGAGTTAGGAAGAATAGCTGACGGGATTCACGAAATTTTGATGCACCGTTTCTACCAGATGATGACTCCAATAGTTTGCCACTTCCAACTCATAGGCTTCTACCATTACCCGAATCACTGGCTCGGTTCCTGAAGCTCGAATTAAGACTCGTCCTTGATCGCCCATGGCTTGTTCGGCTTGCGCGATCGCGCTTTGTAATGCCTCACACTCTTCCCAAGCACACCGTCGCTGGGCATCTTCGACACGCACATTGTTTAATAACTGGGGATAGGTTTCAAAACTCTCATCTCGCATTTGGCTTAATGACATTCCCACCTCTTGAGTTAAACAAGCTAAATGCAGAGCGGTTTGTACGCCATCCCCACTGCAATTATAGTGATGACAGATCACATGACCTGATTGTTCCCCGCCAAGCATGGCGCCCGTTTCCCACATTTGAGCTTGTACGTGCTGATCTCCTACTGGCGTGCGAATTAACTGACCGCCCTGCTGTGACCAAGCGTTTTCAAAGCCCAAATTTGCCATCACCGTTGCCACTAACAAATTATCAGGGAGTTGCGCCTGATTTTTTAACAGGTTTCCCCAAAAATAGAGAATATAATCCCCATCGACCACTCGCCCTTGGTTATCAACAGCTAAAACGCGATCGGCATCGCCATCGAAAGCAAAGCCCATATCAGCCTGGGTTTCACAAACCGCTTGCTGTAAGACGTTGAGATGAGTTGAGCCGCAATCGACATTAATGCGATCGCCGTCGGGGGTATCATGTAGAGGAATCACTTCGGCTCCCATTTCTCGGAATAAATGTGGGGCAATTTGAACACAAGCCCCCCACGCTAAATCTAAAACAATTTTTAAGCCTTCTAAAGGACGCTCATGGGGTAAACCTTGGACTAACCCGATGGTGTATTGTTCCACTAAATGCTGACGGGGATAATGTTGTCCCCAATTGACATCATGAGTAATCGCTGGCTTTTCCCCTCTTACCCCGGCTTCAATGGCACTGGCTTCAGTTTTACTTAATTTCGTGCCATTAGCACTAAAAAACTTAATCCCATTGTCTTCAGGGGGGTTATGACTAGCTGAAATCATAATGCCCCCAATTGCGTCAGTATTAGCGGTAAGATAGGCAACACAGGGAGTGGGACATAAGCCTAAATTCCACACTTCTAACCCTGAAGCAGTTAAGCCTGCTGTTAGAGACATGGCAAGCATATCACTGGAATTACGGGAATCTTGCCCGATCGCGATCGCGCCTTTTCCAAATTTTTCTTGATACACTTGTCCAGCCCAATACCCCACAGCTAGAGCTAAAGGGGCAGTTAATAAGTTTCCCGCTTTACCGCGAATGCCATCGGTTCCAAACAACTTACTCTGAGGCAATGCGGACAGATTCAGAAAAGAATTAGAGCTAACAGCAACCACCATTTCTAAACTCCTCACACAAAATAATTTATCTAGGAGGATAGCACGATTAAGACGATTCCGTTAATCAAGTTGTCCATGTTCCTGCATATAACTCAGGAGCCAATTTGCCATCGTCGCCCGTCTGGTTTCTCGGGGGCCAAACTCGCCAATTTTATAGCCTTTGAAGCCTAACTTCTGCTTTAAGAGTTGTTTATTTGGCTTGGGAATGGAGCGGGTGAGCTTCACAATTGCGGGACGACTTTCAATAAAATCAGGGGGTTGGGGATAAGTTTCCCGCCACTCGGAAGCCACTGCCTCATTATTCCACACTTGTTGTTCAGGGTCGTAGCGATAGCCTAAATAATACCAAACCAATTGCTTCACTGTTGCATCAGAAATCTCGTCTTTTAAGATTCCCCAAATTGTCTCTTGATTGAGGGGGGGTAAATTGATCATCTTTAATCTGTTAAGACTGATATCTCATTAATCTCATAAGGTAGCACACATCCAGAAAAACCAAATATTGTCATAATTTTCTAATTCAAGATTATTATGTTGATAACTGCATTTTTCCCCAAAAGGAAACCTAAGGAGAATATCATTGCTCAAAATGCTTATCCTATCTT
>CAZTXK010000042.1:0-5422 GCA_964617275.1 uncultured Dactylococcopsis sp.
ATAACCAATAACAAATAACCAATAACAAAGCCCTACTTAATGACTTTGCTGCAAGGATTGATTAGAACACTCCTTATTCCACACTGAATCCTGATCATAAAGTTCCCGTAGCGCCTCTTCAAGATCAGTAGTTAAACGTTTGGAAGTTTTTCTGACTAAACTCAGATCATAATTAGCCATATCAAGGGGAATACCGACTTTAACCTTAACATCAGTTCCCCACTGCGGATAAGTACGAGAATAATGAATACTAATGGGAACAATTTTAACCGTTTCTTTGACCTTGCGTTTTGACTCGGCTTGTAAAGCAATGCGAGCAATTCCGGGTTTGAGGGTTTGTACCGATTTCTCACGAAAAATGTCTCCCTCAGGGAAGATCACTAAAACCTCTCCATTAGATAAAATTTCAACACTTTGGCGAATGGTACTGAGCCCAGGATGTATCGGATCTACCGGAAAGCCCCCCATGCGACGAATAAACCAACCTTGTATTCCCCAAGTTTCATTTTCTGAAACCATATATCGCAAATCTCGTCCTGTTTTCCAACGCCCTGCGGTATAGGGAACAATTAAGGCATCCCAACGGGAACGATGGGTGGGAGCGAGAAGAACCGGACCCGTGCGAGGGATATGCTCACGCCCGATAATGTCTAGTTTCCCAAAATAACTAGGGATAAGTAAATGACAGCCTAGGGGATAAAGCAGACAACTTAACCAAGGAGAAACTTTTGCATCGGACATGAGTTAATTGCACAATCGTGAAGTTCTGCTTTTAAAATAAATGAAGTGACCTAGTATTTTTAAATAATAGAGGACAGTTCCTATGTTGTCACGGTAGCCATTTTGGGGCTAATCCAGCAATGGGTAATTCTTCCAGTTGTGATTGGTTTTCAGCATTTTTTGAACCGTGAATTAATAACCATAAACTGCTGCCAATAATGATCTCTCCCGAGTCACTGCGTAGGCTAGGGGAGACGTTTTCAGGATTATTGACCGTTACAATTTGATCAAAGAGCAAGGCTAATCCATCGGGAGAAAGACTCATTTCAATATCTCGATATTCGGGAAGTGTCATAATCGGAGTAACATCTTCGGTATCAATATTGATACTAGCAAGATAAGGTTGTTCTTGATATTCTTCTCCTTCAATGAGTTGAGTTAATAAGCAATATAAATAACTTCCTCTAGGACTAAATTCACACTCAAGAATTGAACCGTCAGTATCGAGAAGATTTTTTTCCACCCCTTGATTATTCACAAAGTAGAGGGAACGGATATACTGTTTCTCAGTATTTTGAGTATTAAAGTTTACCATGGCAGCGGCTTTCCCATCGGGAGAAAAGGTAATCACTTGACCATATCGAGGAAGAAAATTAGAGGGTTCACTTTCATCTTCAAGGGGGATTAAGGCAACACCTTGATCTTGAGCAATCGCTAAGGTTTCACTATCAGGGGGAATGAGAAATTGACCTCCCGTTGTTTCTTTTAACATTTTTGGAGATTGATTGTTTTCAATTAGCCATAAACTAACATCACCGAGGTTATCTTTTTCCGCTCGTCTGACTACAATTTTTTCCCCGTCAGGTGAAAGATCAAAGTCAAAAAGTCGATAGTCTTGATTATCTAAAATTCGGTTAATTTTTTGAGCTGAGGTTGGCTGATCTTGATTAATCCCTGTGGTAACGGTATAAAGCTGCTGGTCGATTTTTCCCTCTTCCCAAGTTTCTTGATCGGTGGCGGTGAAAAGGATGCGATCGCGCTCTGGGTAACTTTCAAATTTATGAACAATTAAATCTGATGGTGTGAGAATGGTCTTTTCTTGTTGGTTTAAATTATAAACAATTAAGCGTCCTTTTTCTTCTCTTTCTACCCCTAAATAAGCAAAAGCGCGATCGCGCGTTCTGACAATTTCTTCAAAGGGACGAATTTCACTGCCTAAACGTTCCTTTGCCCCCTCAATTTTAATTTCATATTCACTCCCATAGGGGGCTGGCTGATCTAAAGTATAAGCCATGCGTCGTCCTGACCAACTAATTTTTCCCGGTAAATCTGGCTCAATTTCTAAATTTTCTTCCACACTGCGCCGATCCATAGGGCGACTAAAGGTAAGAATAAAGGCGCGATCTTGAGCATTAATTATTTTATCTTCCCAGTTAAATTCTTGCACACTGGCTCTAACCTTAAACCAACAATCTGTTCCACAAACATTATCTGCTGTTACTAAAAAGGCAACCAAAGCACTTAATACTATCATGACAATAATAGCAACCCGATCAATGGGGGAATAAGATTTAATAGCCATAAGGATCATCAGGAGTGGGAATTTCTATAATGTTTTCTGCTTTAATTGCTAGTTGCCGATTCAGCGTTCCATCTTTATATTGTCCCCCTTCTAATGGGAGCATTTCTGTTGTCATTTTTCCTTTGATTTCCAGCCAGCTATCTTCTTTATAGGCTTCATTACTTCCCTCAATTTTAACAGGAAGTGCAATGGGATAAGCATCAAGAGCGCAACAAGTAATAATAAATTGAGCTAACAAGAAATAATTCTCATCGAGTTCATCCATTTTGAGCACAAATCCCCTGACATTAACCGCCTCTCCTCCATATGCTTCTGGTTCGGGATAAGAATTCAGGGTTTTTACCCAATCAATTAAAGAGCGATCTTCTGCTTTGACATCAACTCGAAATGGCTCAGGTTGGGTTTGGGTTAAAGGCAGCGTTTCTCGGATTCCTCGTTGTAAAGCCACTTCACTATCTAAGGCTTTTGGGGGAATAAAAGTAGCTAAAATTAACGTAATTAAAAGGAAACCCGTATTCCATCCTGAAGGAAAAAGAGTAATATGTTGAACAACTTTTTTACGATTATTACTATAAATCTTTTTGCGCTGTTTATAAAGCTCAAAACTTTTCACTATTCCAATCAATAATAAAATTACTCCAGTTAAAATAACTAACCAAATGTAATTCGGATGAATTAGTAATTTGATTTCACCATTCAACCAATAACTTAATAGTAAAATGCCCCAACCTAGAAAAGTGAAAGCATCTAAACTGGGCAAAATAAAGGCGTACCACGTATAAAAAGGAACGTTTTTGAAACCACGCATTTTTCAAAATCAGCAGCGTAACTCCTAACAATGTACAATGTAATGAGGCTTGATTGCGGGAAAATTAATCGTTATATGGGGAAATTCCCCTGATCAGGCACAGAAAAAACCGAACTTCTCTCGGGTGCGAACTTTGCTAGGCTATATCAGAGACGAATTCTAATTTTTATCACTCTAGCTATATTACTACACTTAAATTTAAGCATCGTTGCAGTCAAGAAGAGAGGAAGTTATGGCAACAACCGATTTCAAAGATTATTATTCCATTCTGGGTATTGATAAAAATGCAAGTGAAAGCGATATCAAAAAAGCCTATCGTAAACTCGCCCTAAAATACCATCCTGACCGTAATCCGAACGATAAAGAGGCTGAGAATCGCTTTAAGGAAATTAGTGAAGCCTACGAAGTGCTTTCTGATCCCGAAAAACGACAAAAATACGATCAATTTGGTCAATACTGGCAACAAGCCGATCAGTTTCAGCAACGCGGCGGCCCCCGAACTCGAACCGCGACAACTGGCTTCAATACTGACATGGGAGGCTTTGACTTTAGCCAGTATGGCAGCTTTGAAGAATTTGTGGATGAACTGCTGGGACGATTTAATACAGGGGGGCGCACCCGTTACAAATATCAAGCCTCCCCGGGTGGTGCTGGTTTTAGCGACTTTGGTAGCGGTTTTGGCACAACTGCCGATGTTGCCCCAGATACAGAAGCCACCATTCGTTTAACGTTTAGTGAAGCGTTTCGTGGGGTACAAAAACGCCTTAGCGTTGGCAATGAAGTGATTAATGTTCGCATTCCTGCTGGGGCAAAACAGGGGAGTCGCATTCGGGTTCCCGGAAAAGGAAAAAGTAGCCCCTATGGTCAACGGGGAGACTTATATCTGAATGTCCAATTACAACCCCATTCTTTCTTCCGCCTTGAAGATAATCAGTTAGTCTGTGAAGTCCCCATTACCCCTGATGAGGCAGTTATAGGCGCGAATATTGATGTGCCTACCCCCGATGGTTTAGTCTCGGTAAAAGTGCCCGCAGGGGTTCGTTCTGGACAGTCTCTGCGGTTGCGAGGCAAAGGGTGGATCAAACCCAACAAAGAAAGAGGGGATCTCTTGGTGCGAGTTAATATTACCGTTCCGAAAGATATTAGCAGCACGGAACGAGAATTATATGAAAAAATTAGAGCTAACCGCAAAGAAGACCCCCGAAAAGAGATTAAACAAGTCCGTCTCTAGTTTCTTTTTAAAAATCAACACCACGCCGGAGTTCTACTCCATGATTGGCGTAATGTTTATGACAGACCATTTCTGAATAGACACTAGCGAGATCGAAATAGGGCGGGCGATTGAAACAACGACCGGTGATAATGACTTGGGTATCGCTGGGTTTCGCCGCTAAAGTTTTAACAATGGGTTCTGCCGGCAGCAATTCTAGATCAACGGTGGGGTTGAGTTCATCAAGAATAATGGTTTTGTAGCTTCCCGACTCGATCGCGCTTTGTGCTGTTTTCCAACCTCGTTGAGCTTCTTGATAGTCTTCAGGCTGTTGTTTTCCTCGCCAGACTATAGCATCCTGACCACAACGCACATGATCAATTAAATGGGGATAACTGGCTTTTAGCGCAGCGATCGCGGCATCTTCTGTGTAACCCGTGCCGCCTTTTAACCACTGCACGATTAATACGCGTTGCGAGCGATCTTGATCAATACCGCGTCCAATGGCAAGTAGCGCCTTTCCTAAAGCACTGGTAGATTTGCCCTTACCATCTCCCGTATAGATTTCAATCCCTTCTAACGCCTCATCAGTGGCAACATGAGGTTTCATTTCCGAATGGAGATTTGCTAAATCTAACAAAGGTTGTGGGGCAGCACGACCAGTGATAATGATTTCTAAAGATGGCGGTTTATTGGCTACGGTGTCAACAACTTCCTCTAAGGGGAGTAACCCTAATTCTAAGACAGGGTTCAGTTCATCGAGAACAATAATTGGGTAAAGTCCTGACGCGATCGCGCCTTTTGCCACATTCCAGCCTCTAAGCGCTTCTTCTTTATCAAAGGGGGTAATATCCTCTTTGCCAAAATACTCGGCTCTACCGGTGCGAACTTGGTCAATGAGATGAGGAAATCCCTGTTGCAGGGCAGCGATCGCGGCATCTTCATCATAAATCCGTTCCGGCCCCTTTAAGAATCGTAATAATAATACCCGATTCATCGCTTGGGAGTGAATCCCCAACCCAATGGAGCGCAGGACAACCCCTAACGCCGCTTGGGACTTGCCTTTTCCTTCCCCATCATAAACATGAATCTGTCCCACTTC
>CAZTXK010000042.1:5522-13097 GCA_964617275.1 uncultured Dactylococcopsis sp.
CGAGTTGCCCTGATTGTCGGAACCCTATTGTTTGCCATTAATCATGGTTCGGCATTAGTGCGGGGAAAAATGACTCGTGGTCGTTGGGCTTCCGCTGCTCTGACTTACTTAGTTCCCTATGCTGTTAATATTCATGGACAGGTAGCCAGCAAAAAGCGCGATCGTGACCTTAAAGAAAGCTAAGGAAATTTACCTCTTTCCACCTTGACCGCACAGTCCTACACTTGAGGGGGAGCCTCTGGCACTCAGGAGAAAATTTTATGAAACGAGTCTTAAGTATCATTTTAGGAGGCGGTGCTGGAACCCGTCTCTATCCGTTAACCAAGTTACGGGCGAAACCAGCGGTTTCCTTAGCGGGAAAATATCGCCTCATCGACATTCCGGTTAGCAACTGCATTAACTCAGGATTAGAGAAAATTTATGTGTTGACTCAGTTTAACTCAGCTTCTTTAAATCGCCATATTAGCCAAACTTACAATTTTTCTGGCTTTAGCGAAGGCTTTACGGAAGTGCTGGCGGCACAACAAACCCCCGAAAATCCCAATTGGTTTCAAGGGACTGCTGATGCGGTTCGCAAGTATTTGTGGCTATTTCAAGATTGGGATGTGGATGAATATTTAATCCTGTCCGGGGATCATCTATATCGCATGGACTATGGTAAGTTCATTCAACATCACCGAGAGACCAATGCTGATATCACCCTCTCAGTCATTCCCATTGATGAAAAACGAGCCTCCAGTTTTGGCTTAATGAAAATTGATGATTCCGGGCGCATCATTGATTTCAGTGAAAAACCGAAAGGGGATGCGCTCAAGCAAATGCAGGTGGATACCACCACCCTGGGGTTAGAGGCAAAACAAGCGCAGAAAACTCCTTATATTGCCTCCATGGGGATTTATGTATTTAAAAAAGAAGTCTTGAACAAGTTATTAACCGAGAATCCTGATCAAACCGATTTTGGGAAAGAAGTGATTCCCGGGGCTGCGCCTAATCATCGGGTGCAAGCCTACCTGTTTAATGACTATTGGGAAGATATTGGCACCATTGAAGCCTTTTATAAAGCAAATTTAGCTCTTACCCTGCAACCGAACCCTCCTTTTAGCTTTTATGATAAGGAAGCCCCGATTTACACCCGAGCGCGTTATCTTCCGCCGACAAAACTGCTGCACTGTGAAGTCACCGAGTCCATTATCGGGGAAGGTTGTATCTTAAAAGAATGTACCGTTGGCAATTCGGTTGTGGGGATTCGCACTCGCATTGCAAAAGGCTGTTCGGTGGAAAATAGCATGATTATGGGCGCAGATTACTATGAATCCCATGCGGAACGCGCCTCTGGCGGAAGAAGAGATAATCAAATTCCCATTGGCATTGGAGAAAATACCCAAATCCGTCGCGCGATCGTAGATAAAAACGCCCGCATCGGCAAAAATGTTCTCATTATGAATAAAGATCGGGTAGAAGAAGCGAACCGAGAAGACGAAGGCTTCTATATTCGCAGTGGCATCGTTGTCGTGCTGAAAAATGCAACCATTTATGATGATACCGTCATCTAACCAGGAAAGTGTATTGCTGCGCTAGCCATTGGGGGAGTATTTTGCTCCCCCTTCTGAGAAGTGTCATCTTACAAAGGACAAGCCCAAAGGGTTAAGCGTAACCAGATTCTCCCAGGATGAGATAGGGTGGGATCAGAGTAAACTTTCGTGATAGAATAGCAACGAGCTTGGAAACTGCTAAAAAACTGAGGATTAAATCCAGAGCTAGCAGACTCCTTTGTTTTTCAGAATTATGCTAACCGTTGCGTTAACTCATTCATGTTCTTTGGTTCGAGAATTGTTAATAGAAAATCAATTTCATTGTTTCCTTACGATGTATCTCTAACAGAAATCGTAAACATTAAATCGGTTTATTAAATCATTCCGAGTCTTCTCATAACGCAACTATTAACCAGCCAATATCAAAGCCTGGTCTTTTCTTATTTGTTACAGGTAATTTGCTATTGGTCATTAGGGATTAAGTTAGACTTCGATATTTGCCCAAATTCGTTTTATAGAAAGGGAAATATCAGCATAGCGTATAACAAATAATGCTAGAAATTTGAGGGAATTGAATGCCAAAACAAATTATTATTGCCGAGCAACATCATACGGCTGCAATTTTTTCGGAAAATCTGATTGAAGAAATTGTTGTTTCTACAGGAAATCAACAAATTGGAGATATTTTTCTTGGGGTGGTGGAAAATGTCATCCCCGGAATTGATGCTGCTTTTGTCAATATTGGAGATGCCGAGCGCAATGGCTTTATCCACGTTACAGATTTAGGTCCCTTACGCTTAAAACGTAGCTCTGGGGCGATTACAGAGTTAGTTTCTCCCCAACAAAAGGCTCTCGTCCAAGTAATGAAAGAGCCAACCGGGAATAAGGGACCCCGTTTAACGGGTAATGTGAGTTTACCCGGACGATATCTCGTTTTAATGCCCTATGGACGGGGGGTTAATCTTTCCCAACGCATTAATAAAGATAGTGAACGCAGTCGGCTACGGGCGTTAGCGATTTTAGTGAAACCGGCAGGAATGGGGCTGTTAGTTCGCACCGAAGCAGAAGGGCAGCCTGAAGAAGCCATAATGGAAGATTTAGAGGCTCTCAAGCAGCAGTGGGAGTCCATTCAACAAGCAGCTAATACGAGTCGCCCCCCAGCCCTATTAAACCGAGATGATGATTTTATCCAAAAGGTCTTGCGAGATATTTATAGTAATGAGGTGAATCGCATTGTGGTTGATTCCAATGCGGGGGTAAAACGAGTCAAACAACAATTAGCCAGTTGGAATGGCGGAAAAATTCCCAATGGCGTGTTAATTGACCATCATCGGGAACGACAGCCGATTCTCGAATATTTCCGAGTTAATGCAGCGATTCGAGAAGCTCTAAAACCAAGAGTTGATTTACCCTCTGGCGGGTATATCATTATTGAACCCACCGAAGCTCTCACTGTCATTGATGTCAACTCAGGCTCCTTTACGCGATCCGCCACTTCTCGGGAGACGGTTCTCTGGACAAATTGCGAGGCGGCGGTAGAAATTGCCCGTCAGTTGCTCTTACGGAAAATCGGTGGGGTGATTATTGTTGACTTTATCGACATGGACTCCCGACAGGATCAAATGAAGGTTTTAGAATCCTTTGAACAGGCGTTGAAAAAGGATAAAGCCCGTCCGCAGATTTCCCAGTTATCAGAATTAGGGTTAATTGAGTTAACTCGTAAGCGACAAGGACAAAGCCTTTATGAGATTTTTGGGCAAACTTGTCCCACTTGTGGGGGATTAGGACATTTAGTCCATTTACCCGGAGAACAGGAAGCCGTTGCTGCTGTTCCTGTAACAGGAATTCCTACCGCACCGAGGATTCCAGCGAAAGATCCCCAAGAACTCGCCGATTTTACGCCGCCAGAACCCGAATCAACAGAACCGACAGAATCAGAGACCCCGTTAGTCAATCATCCTAGCTACCAAGAGTCTGGAGGGGATAATGTTAATCGTCGTCGCCGTCGTCGCACCATTGATGTTCCGACAAAAGGCGATGGCTACCCCGGTTCCCGTGGGGAAAATCGCGCTGAGGGAAATAAAGGTCCCAAATTGAAGGGGAATAATGGCTCCGATAAGGGATCAAACAAAGGCGAGAAAGATCATAAAGACAATAAAGACATTAAACCCAAAGGACGCTCTGGTGGGCGACCTCAACAACGAGAAGAACCGAAGCAAACGGTAACGGTGGAAATGACCCCTTGGGAACAAGAAATTTATGCCTTAATGGGATTATCTCCCCTTATCCGCTTAGATGAAGAGGTGGATCGGCGTAAAACTCGGGTTTATGCGGTTGAACCTCAAGAGGGGAATCAAGAACCGGAAACCACTGGCGAGACTGTGAATGAGGGGAATGGTCATCAAAAGCAAGAAGAAGAAAACCCTGAACCCATGGCTTCCCAAAATGAACCCCCCACTGAAACAACGGAGTCCTCTCCTGTTCAAGAAACTCCCACCGAGATAGAAGCGAGTGAATCATCTCCTGTTAGTGAAACTTCCACGGAAGAAGCTAGTGAGTCATCAGAAAGCCAAGCATCCCAAAAAGTGATTCGTCGTCGCCGTCGCCGTTCTTCGGCCCGTTAATCTTTGAGGCTAGGGGAAACAGGTTGTTTTATAACCATGTTTTCCTCAAGCACAGCAGATTAATCTTTCGGTTAAGCTATTGGTAGAAATGTAATTATTAGTGAGCCATGACGAATAACCAAGAACAAACCACCAGCCAAGAAGCTCCACCCAGTTACATTAAACTTGCGATGCGGAACATGGTTCGTAAGTCTGGGAAATCCTTAAAACACTTTTTCCTGAGCGCGATCGGGCTGCTTGCCCTATTTATCGGTTTATCTTACCTTACCCACTAATGACTGCTTCTGTTCCTCTCTCAGTTTATATTCAAACCCATATTGATCCATCCTGTCTTCCTAATGCTGAAATTTGGGAACAATGGTTTCAAGCATGGATTAAGGCGCTTCAAGAGGAGTTGCCACCAGCAACAGAATATGAGTTAACGCTATGCCTCAGTGACAATACGGAAATTCAAACGCTCAATGCCCAGTATCGCCATAAAGAGCAGCCCACGGATGTTCTCGCCTTTGCTAATTTAGAAGCTCCTTTATCTGAGTCAGAAAGATTGCTTTTTGAGGACGAACCATTGTATCTTGGAGACATAATTATTTCCGTAGAAATGGCTAGACAACAGGCGCAATCTTATCAGCATTCTTTGCAGCAAGAATTGGCTTGGCTTGCCACTCATGGGTTACTCCATCTGGTGGGATGGGATCATCCCGATGATCAGAGTTTAGAAAAAATGCTTGCTCATCAGGAAACTTTATTGCTATTGTCTGGTCATAAGCCTAGGAAAAATCAATGATTAATGATGAACAATGAACAATGAACAATTAATTATCCCGAGAAAACCTAAGCAAGGGGAAAATCATTTGACTCTTATTTCTAACTCCTATCAACAAGAGGAAAAGGCTTCCTCAACCCCACAAACTTCAAGTCTAAAACGTTGTTTCGCTTTTAAGGTAGCCCCTAATCTTTTCAGTAGTTTTCGGTATGCCTTTGCTGGCGTGCGTTACGCCTTCACCACCCAGAGAAATTTTCGCATTCATACCGTAATTGGCACAATTGCCCTGAGTTTAGGGCTTTTTTTGCAGGTAAGTGCCGTAAAAATGGCAGTGATTGGGGTAACGGTTGCCTTTGTTCTTACGCTAGAACTGATTAACACCGCTTTAGAATCGGTAGTTGATCTTACGGTTAAGCAAACTTATCACGAACTGGCTAAAATTGCTAAAGATTGCGCGGCTGGGGCGGTTTTAATTGGAGCTTTAGCCGCTTTATTTGTAGCAGGGGTGATTTTATTACCGCCACTGTTAACGCTTATTTTAAGTTCATAGAACGTTAAAATTTGATAACGAGCCTTAGATCGGAGTTGCCCATGATTCTCGTTATCGACAATTACGATAGTTTTACTTATAACTTAGTGCAATATTTGGGAGAACTGGGACACAACAGTTCCGTTGCCAAAGACATCCAGGTTTATCGCAATGATGAAATCGACTTAAGCGCGATCGCGCAGTTAAAGCCCACTGGCATTGTCATTTCCCCCGGACCGGGACGACCAGATGATGCAGGAATTTCCCTTGACTTAATCCGCGAATTTGCCCCCACGATACCTATTTTAGGCGTTTGCTTAGGGCATCAATGTATTGGACAAGTTTATGGCGGAAGCATTACCAATGCTGGCATTTTAATGCACGGGAAAACCTCGGCGGTGCAACATACGAATCAGGGCGTTTTTCAAGGCTTAGACAATCCCTTTACCGCCACTCGTTATCATAGTCTGGTCATTGCCCGAGATTCAATTCCCAATATCTTAGAAATTACCGCTTGGGTAGAAGATGGCACAGTGATGGGCGTGCGTCATCGTCAGTATCCTCATTTACAAGGGGTGCAATTTCATCCTGAAAGTATCTTGACGGAAGCAGGAAAACAATTATTGCAGAATTTCTTGGTATCCTTAACAGAGCCAATTCAGGTGATATCAGTCTAATAGTAATTTTATGAAGCGAAGACAATTATTGCGTTATGTGGGCTTAGGAACGTTAGCAGCTGTAGGTGGAACCCTCCTTTCTCCCCAAAGCTATCAAGCCCAAAATTCTCCCCAATTAGAAATTGAATGGCTGGGGCATACCGCCTTTTTATTTCGCAGTGATGAGCATCGAGTGTTAGTCAATCCCTTTAAGCCAATTGGTTGCACGGCTGGTTATCCTTCCCCAGAAGTGAATGCGGATTTAGTGATGATTAGCAGTCAACTCTTTGATGAAGGGGGTGGGGTTGCCAATTTACCCAACGATCCGCGAGTGTTATTTGAATCGGGGTCTTATCAATTTCGAGGGATGAATATTGAAGGCATCCGAATGCCCCATGATCGCGAAGGGGGACGACGGTTTGGTACCAATATTGCCTGGAAGTGGAAACAAGCTGGCTTAACAATCCTTCATCTTGGTGGTGCTGCCGCTCCTTTAGAGACAGAAGAGCGCATTTTAATGGGACGACCGGATGTGCTGATTCTTCCGGTGGGAGGAAGCCCTAAAGCCTACACGCCTGAATTAGCCAAACAAACGATGGAACGATTGCGCCCTCGGTTGGTCATTCCCACTCATTATCTCACCGAAGCAGCGGATGAAGAGAATTGTGATTTAGTGGGGGTAGAGGAGTTTACTAATATTTTAGAGGGAACTCCCTATCAGCAAATTAATCGTAATAAGATCAGCTTAACGGCGAATGATTTACCTGAACAAACAGCAGTCAGGGTGATGAATAGTGAGCAGTTATTAGTAAGCAATGACAAATAACGAATATCAACAACGGCGACAAACCTTAATGGACAAAATTGGTCAAGGAACCGCGATTTTTCGCAGTGCGCCCACGGCGGTGATGCACAATGATGTGGAATATCCTTATCGTCAGGATAGCGATTTTTATTATCTAACGGGGTTTGATGAAGAAGAAGCAGTGTTAGTGCTTGCGCCGCACCATGAGGAACATCAGTTTGTTTTATTTGTGCAGCCGAAAGATTTGGAAAAAGAAACTTGGACAGGCTACCGAGTGGGGGTAGAAGCGGCTAAGGAAAAATTTGGGGCGGATGAAGCTTACCCGATTGAAGAGTTAGCGGAAAAATTACCGCAATATTTAGAAAAAGCGGATTGTCTTTATTATCATTTTGGTCGTGATGAAGAGTTTAATCATCAGGTTTTGAAATACTGGCAAAAGTTAATTGCCCAATATCCGAAAAAAGGATTTGCCCCTCGCGCGATCGCGGATACCAATTTTATTTTACATCCGTTGCGACAGGTTAAAAGTGAGCAAGAATTAGCCTTAGTTCGCAGAGCCGTTGATATTGCTGCTGAAGCCCATAATTACGCCCAAAAGTTTGCCCAACCCGGTCGCTATGAATACGAAGTGCAAGCCGAAATTGAATATATTTTCACCAAACATGG
>CAZTXK010000043.1:0-6434 GCA_964617275.1 uncultured Dactylococcopsis sp.
GGACACACTGTAGCAATTATCGACATTGATCCTCTTGCTTGTCAATATGCACGAGAAAAAATTGGGGTCATGTCTTTTGAAGGAAGTGCCGTTTCCACCAGCATCCTGCTTGAAGCTGGGATTATGAAGGCTAACACGATTGTTGCCACAATGACCAGTGATGCCATTAATCTTGCTTTAGTGACCCTTTCCAAGCATTATGGCGTTCCCCAAATTGTTGTCCGTCTCAACGATCGCGATTTTGCCCAACCCTACCGCATTGCTGGGGCGAGTCATGTCATTAGTACCATTGATGTTGCCATTACGCGCATTGTTAATGCCATTGAATACCCAGAAATCGAAGCAATGATGCACTTTGAACAAGGACAAGTGGAAGTGCTAAAACTCCCTGTGACCAAAGATTGCTATATCGCCGATCGCACCGTTGCTGATATTGCCAGTGATCCCCAATTCCCGAGAGGATCGCTTCTGATTGGCTATCAACCTCACCCCCAAGCCGATCTCATTATCCCCAATGGTGGCACCGTTTTAGAAGCCGGATCAACGATTCTGGTAGTGACTAAACCGAACTCTCTCCGTCAAATCATTCAATTTGTGGGACTCAGCACTAGTCATCTTCCAACTGTAGAAGTTTCTGATTAATGTCTTTGATGGAACTACGGGCTAATTCCTCTGACAAAATCCCTTTTCGCAAAGAATCATTAATCGCCCCTTTTTCTGCTAAGAGTAATTGACGACGAATCTTGAGGAATTTATTATTTTCTTGCGCAGGAGAGTCAAGGGGATCACTACGGCGGTTATATAAATCTCGCAGCTGACGTTCTGACTTAGCAATCCGCGCTTGATAATTGGCTCTAATTTCCTCATAAACCGCTTTTGGCAAAACTCCTGTTTTATGAAGATTATCTAACTCTTCTTGGGCTGCCTTAGAAGTAATTAAGTCTAATTGTCGCGCTTCGATATCACGAGTCATTTTAGAAAATGAGGTGAGTTTTAATCGGGATACCAACCAGGGTAAACTTAAGCCTTGACCAATTAAAGAAACAAATACTGTCCCAAAAATTAAAGTGATCAGTTGTTCTCGTCCGGGTAAATCTGTTGGTAAACTTAACGCTAAAGCCATGGAGAGAGAGCCTTTAACATTACCTAAAAAGAGAACGTGCTGCCATTTTAAGGGTAAAGGACGACCGAAAAATTGTAATAGAGCTAATAAGGGATAAACTGAGATCGCCCGTCCCACTTGATAACTAATCACAGCAATCAGCACGCTTGGTAAAGTCTGGATTAAAATCCCCACATTCATTTCAATTCCAATGAGGAGAAAAATAAAGGTATTAACGCCAAACCCAGCATATTCCCAAAAACTTAGGAGCGTAATTTTTGTAGAAGCTGATACTTCTCGGGTTACCCCAATATTCCCCACCACTAAGCCTGATACCACCACCGCAACTGCACCGGAAACTCCTAAAAATTGAGCCACCTGAAACGTTCCCAAAGAGACAGCAACCGTCAGTAACAGGCTACTTAAGGGATCCTCAAGTTGTCGAAATAAGCCTAAACAGAGATACCCTAAGCCTAATCCCACCACTGTTCCCCCCACAATAGCGAGAAAAAGTTGTTGAAACGCCGCAGTGGCATCAAACGCTCCCTGCGCGTAAACTTCCCCGACAACACTTAAAATAACAAGGGCAACCCCGTCATTAAATAAACTCTCTCCCTCCACAATGGTGGAAAGACGACTGGGAACGGAAACTTCCTTAAACGCTGCAATGACAGAAACTGTATCGGTAATTGCCAAGATCGCCCCTGCAAATAACGCTGCATTCAGTTCTAAATTCAAGGCAATTTTAAGGACAAAGGCGGTTATGGCAGCTGCTAAAACCAACCCCGGACCGGCTAGTAGGGCAATGGGTTTAAAAGTGGTACGAAGACGACTAATATCAGTGTTAATAGCGGATTCAAAGATTAGAATCGGTAGAAACAAGTTGAGAACTAAAGCGGGATCAATACCAATATCTCCCGGTAACCAGTCTTTAGTAATGGCTAACCCTGCTAAGACTAACCCTGTTACATAGGGCATTTTTAGCCGTCGCGTAATTAGGGCGACTGCGGTAGCGACTAATAAAAGAACAATAAAACTGGTGATTAATTCGGTAACAACTTCTTCTTCTGCTCCGGGAACCACTCCTTCTTGTGCAAATAACCACAACATAAGTAAAGTTTAATTAAGAAGGGGAGACAACAGTTTCCCATGATATCGCTTCTCACAGATGATGAGTACGGGCGAACCGCCGTTGATGAGTACGGGCGAACCGCCGTTCGCCCCTACCAATGACTAATCAACATGACGGTTACAGTTTCTTGCGCTGAAACTTGTGTTTTTCCTACTGGAATAACCGCTAAGGCATTGGTTTGAGTTAAATTAATTAAGTTGCCAGAACTATGACTTCCCCCAGCTAAGTTGAATTGATATTCACCACCAATGGCGGTTACTTCTCCCCATAAATAGGTTTCTCTTTTCCCATTTGCTTTTAACGCTTGTTGGGTTTTAGCGGTAACAAATGTAGGGAGAATATTTTTAGTTTGCCCTGATAATTTCTTAAGCGCTGGCGCAACAAATCGCCAAAACGTTACTAATGCCGATACAGGATTGCCCGGTAATCCAAAATAGTAACAATTGGGAAAAGTCGCAAACGTAAGGGGCTTTCCCGGTTTTATGGCAACCGAATTAAGATGAATTTTTCCCGCTAATTCGGTTAAGATACTTTCAATATAATCATAATCGCCAACAGAAACACCTCCTGTAGAGATAACAATATCAGAAGAAGAAATTGCCTGCGCGATCGCGCTTTTTAGTGACTCTCGATCATCAGGAATAATTCCTAAGGGAATAGACACCCCTCCTTGTTGTTTCACTAATTCTTTTAAGGCATATTGATTAGAATCGACTAATTGTCCTCGCTGTAATGTATCATAGGGTGTAATTAACTCATTGCCACTAGAAAAAATACTAACTCTCGGACGACAATAAACCGAAACTTCTCGACATTGCATCGCTGCTAAAATAGCAATTTCAGGCGCATTAATCGGAATTCCTGCTGGTAATAAAGACTGTTTTGCTTGATAAAAACTGCCCTGTTTGCGGACAAATTGCCCTGCTTGTGGCGCAGAAAAAACTTTAACCTGATTCCCTTCTCGTTCCGTTTCTTCTTGAATAATAATCGTATCGGCACCAACAGGGAGAATCCCACCTGTAAAAATTCGGGCTGCCTCTCCTTTTTCTAAACTGTGAGAGGGCGCAACGCCTGCGGGGATTTCTTCCACCACTTCTAGGGTAATCGGATGATCGGGTGTCGCTTGGGAGAGATCGCGCGATCGCGCTGCATAGCCATCCATCGCCGAATTATCCTCATGGGGGTAGTCTAACTCACTGCTAACAGGAGTCGCTAACATTCTCCCTGCTGCCGCATCAAGAGTAACGGTTTCTGTCGCCGTAAGCGGTGAAATGGCATCTAAAATAATGTTTTCTGCATCTTGAACTGGTAACATAGTTTCTTAAATAAATAAGGAATTATTCACGCATTTTGGCATAAGCATTAGTTTTAATTTCAGCATTAGAAAATAGAGAAATAGTTGAATCTCTCACTCGGCTTTCTGCTAAATTAAAATAATGAGGATCAACTTCAACCCCAATTGAATTTCTGCCCCATTTTGCAGCTGCAACCGTCGTTGTTCCCGTTCCCAAAAAGGGGTCTAAGATCGTATCACCAACAAAGCTAAACATTCTGACTAAGCGTTCTGCGAGTGCTTCTGGATAAGGGGCCGGATGATCCCGTGTTGATATCTTCCCCAATCCCGACCAAATTGACTGAAACCACTTTTTGTGATTTTCTTCAGAGATAATAGAAAGAATACGAGATGGAATGGAGGGGTTACGATAACCACTTGGCTTTCGTTGCATCAAAATAAATTCAATATCATTTTTAATAACAGCATTCGGTTCATATGGCTTCCCTAAAAATCTTCCTCCATTACCTGATGCTTCAAGTTTAGCATTGGAAATTTTATGCCAGATAATGGGTGCTAGATTGTCATATCCAATTTTTCGACAATGTTCTTGAATAGAAGAATGCAACGGAACAACCGTATGCCTGCCCTTATTTTTACGTCGTGATAAGCAAACATCCCCAACCACACAAATTAACCTTCCACCAGAAACCAAAATCCGATAGGCGTGTTCCCAAACCTTATCTAGTGCTTGAAGAAAAGTCTCAAAATCTTCAATATCAGAAAGTTGCCCTTCATATTCCCGATATTTTTTAAGTGTCCAGTAAGGGGGAGAGGTGACAATTAGATGCACACTTTCGTCTGGAATAAATGAAAGATTCCGAGAATCAGCACAAAATAGATTATGTTCAGTAGGAATTTTTTGAACTGCTAGGTCAATTTCTGTTAGTCGCTTTTTGTCTTTAGCAATACGTGGAATATCTGTTTGGAGATTAGAGAGATCTGCCAATGATTCTGGCAAATAATTAGAATAGTCACTTTGACAAGTATTTAGCATTATTAGGTTAATAAACGAAAGCTATTTTTCCCTTGCTTTAACACCATAATACTCTCTCAAAGCAGGATTAGTAAACTAAAGAGAAGAAGGAATCAGCGCGATCGCGTAACATAGAAATAGACACTTATTCCTTCTAGACTGATGAATCTCGTTGAAATCATTAAAGCGGACTACCAAAACTTTCCGAAGAATCAAAGCTACGATATTTATGCCGAGGATGTTTATTTCCAAGATCCCTTAACTGAATTTCGAGGATTAAAACGCTATCAGTCTCTCATTGACTTTATTAGCAAATGGTTTAAGAATATTAATCTCGAACTCCACGACATTAAACAAGTCGAAGATACCATTCACACCGAATGGACGCTCAACTGGACAACCCCGCTTCCTTGGCAACCGCGCATCTCTATCCCAGGTTGGAGTGAACTGAAGATCAACTCTGACCAAAGAATTATATCTCATATTGATTATTGGCATTGTTCCCGTTGGGAGGTTATCAAACAGCATTTTCCTCTGTAACAATAAGAAAATGTAAACTTTTTTTAAAAAGGAGTCTTGGGAATGCGCGTTATTTTAATGACTGGTAAAGGCGGCGTAGGGAAAACCTCCGTCGCAGCGGCAACAGGGCTACAATGTGCCGAATTAGGCTATAAAACCCTTGTTCTCAGCACGGATCCCGCCCACTCTCTAGCGGATAGTTTTGACCAAGAAATGACTCACGAGCCGCAAAAAGTGCGGGAAAACCTTTATGGGGCGGAATTAGATGCCCTGATTGAACTGGAAGCCAATTGGGGGGCAGTGAAACGCTATATTACCGAAGTTTTACAAGCCAGAGGGTTAGAAGGGGTACAAGCAGAAGAACTCGCCATTCTCCCCGGGATGGACGAAATTTTTGGCTTAGTGCGGATGAAACGCCACTATGATGAAGGGGAATATGATGTTTTAATCATTGATTCTGCGCCCACAGGAACCGCATTGCGTCTTTTAAGTATCCCGGAGGTAGGGGGATGGTATATGCGACGCTTTTATAAGCCTTTCCGTGGAATGTCGGCAGCGTTACGTCCCATTGTCGAACCGATTTTCCGCCCCATTGCTGGCTTTTCTCTCCCCACAGAAGAAGTGATGGATGCCCCCTATGAATTTTATGAGCAAATCGAGGCGTTGGAAAAGGTTTTAACGGATAATCAAAAAACCTCAGTTCGGCTGGTGACAAATCCTGAAAAAATGGTCATTAAAGAGTCAGCACGCGCCCATGCTTATCTCAGTTTGTATAATGTGGCAACGGATATGGTTGTGGCAAATCGGATTATTCCAGAGGAAGTGAATGATCCCTTCTTTAAGCAGTGGAAAGAAAGTCAACAGCTTTATCGTCACGAAATCCATGACAATTTCCATCCTTTACCAGTGAAGGAAGTTCCCTTATTCTCTTCGGAAATGTGTGGCTTAGAAGCCTTAGAATTACTGAAAAAAACTCTCTATAATGGCGAAGATCCCACACAAGTTTATCACGAAGAAAACACCATCCAAGTGAAGCAACAAGAAGATGGGGCTTATAGCTTAGAATTATATCTTCCTGGGATGACCAAGGATAAAGTTCAACTTAATAAAACTGGGGATGAATTAAATATTCGCATTGGCAATCATCGACGGAATTTAGTATTGCCCCAAGCCTTAGCCGCATTGCAACCAAAAGGGGCAAAAATGGATGAGGATTACTTGAAAATTCGATTTGCTAGCTAAAAATTTGGGTGGGCATTCATTGTCCACCTGCTTCAATCTCAACTTCATGTATTAGGTATTGTTAATGTTTTAATCAAGAGTTAAGGAAAAAAGCGATAAATTTCCTTACGATGCAGAACTCTTGAAAAAA
>CAZTXK010000043.1:6534-13045 GCA_964617275.1 uncultured Dactylococcopsis sp.
AAGAGTTAAGGAAAAAAGCGATAAATTTCCTTACGATGCAGAACTCTTGAAAAAAGAACCCGATGCGATAATCTCCAACTCTAATTCGATAGGCATTTTGCGTCCCTTTTATTTTTTTAATACCTTGAATTTGATTAAGCCTTTCATAAGTAGGAATATCACTCGTAATTAAATGTTTAATCTTAACATAATCAGGTTGTTTCTTGAGCTTTTTCAAGTCTTTAATAAAACTGGGTAAATACTCGACTCTCATTCTTTTTCAAGTTCTTCTAAAGCACTTTCTAGGCTTAGGGGAGTTTCTGATTCAGTTTCTAACATTGCTTGATATAAAGCTTTATCTTCTAAAGTTTCTATAATTTTTTTATAGTCATCAAGACTTAATATAACTTTAGAGACATTACCAGAGGGATCAGCAATTAGTTCTTGCACAAAAGGATATTCCGTTATTTTCATATTTTTTGACTTAATTTTTAGTTTGGAGTGGTCGCAGGTAAGAAACAGATAACTCACCTAAAAATAATGTTATCATTTTCTAACAAGCGAGAAGTAACAAAGTCAAGTCATACTATGCACCGTATCGCAGCCACTCCCGGCGGTTGGACTCCTGATAGTGAAGGGGTTGTCTTTATTGAACAAACGCCCGCCCCCATTGTTGTTTTAACCGCCGCTGACACTGATATTCAAATGTTGGCAACTGCTGTTTCTCAGCTTCCACCGGAATTTCCAGAGGTGCGAGTGGCGAATATCCTCAATTTACAACAGGAATTGAGCATTGATACTTATGCAGACACTGTTTTAAGTCATGCTAAGGTCATTATTTTACGACTTTTAGGGGGACGCGCTTATTGGTCTTATGGTTTAGAAGTGGTGAAAGAAACTGCCGAAGAAAATGGGGCATTTTTGTTTGTATTGCCGGGGGACGATCGCGCTGATCCCACTTTAACCAGTCATTCGACTGTCTCGCTTTCTGCTGTGAATAAACTCTGGCAATACTTTAATGAAGGCGGCGTGGAAAATTGTCGTCATGGCTTACAATTTATTGCTGATTTAGGCTGTGGCAAAAACTATCAACCTCCTACGGTAAAATCAGTGCCTCGGGTTGGCGTTTATTCTCCGTCTTTTCTCCCGAAAAAAGAAGCGTGTTGGGGAAGTGTTGGAATTTTATTTTATCGCGCTCATTATTTGGCGGGAAATACTGCCCCTATTGATTTGTTATGTGAAGAATTAACTCAGCGTGGTTTATTTCCGATTCCCATTTTTGTCTCTGCTTTGAGTCAAGAGGAAGTGCAAGCAGAGGTTTCTGAATATTGTCAAGAAATTGATCTGATATTAAATACTACTAGCTTTTCTTTAGCCAAATTTGGCGAGGATCAACAAACCAGTTTTTGGCAACAATTAAATATTCCTGTCTTACAAGTCATTTTAAGCGGGGGAACGAAAGAACAGTGGGAAAGCGGAATGCAGGGATTAACCCCACGGGATGTGGCGATGAATGTTGCGCTGCCAGAAGTGGATGGACGAGTGATTACTCGGGCGATTTCGTTTAAGTCGTCTCAGCAGTGGAATGAACAGTTAGAAACCGATGTTGTAACCTATGAACCGGTGCGCGATCGCGCTCAATTTGTCGTTAATTTAGCATCAAATTGGCTGCAACTCTTAAAAACCCCTAATGCTGAAAAGAAAGTTTCTCTTATTCTTGCCAATTATCCGAATAAAGACGGAAGACTGGCTAATGGGGTTGGCTTAGATACCCCTGAAAGCTGTCTGCAAATTTTAAAAGCATTAAAAGCAGCTGGTTATCAAGTTTCCTCGCTTCCCGAAACAGGAGATGAGTTAATTCAATGGTTAACTGAAGGAACAACTAATGATCCAGAAGGAAAATCCTATCGGGAGGTGAGACAGACGCTTTCCAGAGAAAACTATCAAGATTATTTTGCGACCCTTCCTGAAAAAACACAACAAGCAATAACTCAACGCTGGGGAGAAAATATACCATCTTTTGCCCCCCTTAGTAAGAGAATCCCCCCTAACCCCCCTTTGAAAGGGGGAAACTCTTGGGGGGATCCTATTAAAACTGATTCTTTTTCCATTTCTGGCATCCAATTGGGCAATGTTTTTGTCGGGATTCAACCCTCAAGAGGCTATGATCTTGACCCGAGTTTAAACTATCATTCTCCAGATTTAGAACCCACTCCTGAGTATCTTGCTTTTTACCATTGGTTGCGCCAAGAATTTCAAACCCAAGCCATTATTCATGTGGGAAAACATGGCAATTTAGAATGGTTGCCGGGGAAAAGTATTAGCCTTAGTGAAACTTGTTATCCAGAAATTGCTCTTGCTTCCATTCCCCATTTTTACCCATTTATTGTTAATGATCCGGGGGAAGGTTCACAGGCAAAACGCCGCGCCCATGCCGTCATTTTAGATCATTTAACCCCGCCTTTAACCCGTGCTGAATTATATGGAAAATTACAGGAATTAGAAGGACTGATTGATGAATACTACGAAGCCCAAACCCTTGATCCCTCTCGGCTTCCTCTCATTGCTAATAAAATTACGGAATTAGTCACTCAAGAAAATCTCCATCATGATTTGGGAATGGATGAATTTGATCAAAGCAAAATTAGTGAATTTTTGACCGTTGCTGACGGTTATCTCTGTGAATTGAAAGAGTCACAAATTCGAGATGGCTTACATATTTTTGGAAAATGTCCGCAAGGCAGACAACTGCGAGATTTAATTTTATCCATTGCTCGTTCTCCCGGGAAAGATCATATTGGAATTACTCGCGCGATCGCGCAATCCTATCATTTCGATTTCGATCCCCTAACCAGTGATTATTCCCAATCGGTTTCTCTTCCTGAGGCTTCCCTCCCAGAAAGTTTAAGAGAAAAATTAAACCATGCTTATATTATTGGGGATGCAGTGGAAGCAATAGAAACCTATGCCGCGGAATTAATTTCAACCCATATTCTGGAAAATCAACCTTTTCCTGCGCTTCCTCCTTTACTGGAACAAGAATTAACTTGGATACAAAGCGATCTCTTCCCAAAACTCAAAGCCACTCCCGAAGAAATTAGCCATTTATTAAAGGGATTAAACGGGAATTATATCCCCCCAGGTGCTGCCGGTGCGCCCACAAGAGGACGACCGGATGTTTTACCCACAGGACGCAATTTTTATTCAGTGGACATTCGAGGCATTCCCACAGAAACCGCTTGGGATGTCGGGAGAAACGCCGCGGAAACGCTCATTGAACGTTATACCCAAGATAATGGCGAATATCCGCAATCATTAGCGATTTCTGTCTGGGGAACTTCTACTATGAGAACAGGGGGCGATGATATTGCCCAAGCCTTGGCGTTAATGGGTGTAAAACCGGTTTGGGATGGCGTTTCACGGCGCGTGGTTGATTTTGAAATTCTCCCCCTTTCGGTGTTACAACGCCCGCGAGTGGATGTAACCTTACGCATTTCAGGCTTTTTCCGAGATGGTTTTCCTAATCTTCTCGACTTATTTAATCAAGTAGTGGAAGCTGTTTCTAATTTAGACGAAAATGGGGAAAATAATCCCCTCGCCAATCAAGCCGAAAAAGAGACGATTTATTGGCAAGAACAAGGGTTAAGTATAGACGAAGCTAAAGCGCGATCGCGCTACCGCATTTTTGGGTCAAAACCCGGCGCGTATGGGGCAGGATTACAAGGCTTAATTGAGTCGCAAAATTGGGAAACCGATGAAGATTTAGCCCAGGCTTATATTAATTGGAGTAGTTACGCCTACACCCAGAAAGGAGTCGGAAAATCCGCCCCGGAAGCCTTTACCAAACGCTTAGAAAACCTACAAGTTGTCCTCCATAATCAAGATAATCGGGAACATGACTTATTAGACTCCGATGACTATTATCAATTCCAAGGCGGCTTAACCACAGCCATTCGTTCTGTCACTGGGAAAAATCCGCAGACCTATTTTGGGGATAATTCTGTTATGGAAAACCCAAAAGTAAGACAATTAAGTGAAGAAATTACCCGAGTTTATCGCTCTCGTGTGGTTAACCCGAAATGGCTAGAAGGGGTGATGCGTCATGGCTATAAAGGGGCGTTTGAAATCTCGGCAACTGTTGATTATTTATTCGCTTATGATGCCACTGCCCAATGTGTGGAAAATTATATGTATGAAGGGGTTGCCAATGCTTATCTTTTAGATGACACAGTGAAACAGTTTTTAGAGGCAAAAAATCCTTGGGCAATGCGTGATATTGCTGAACGATTATTAGAAGCAAATCAGCGCGGAATGTGGAATGATGCCCCAAGTCAAACTTTGGAACAATTAAGAGGAATTGTTCACGAAGCAGAAGGATTTCTAGAAGAGAAAATGTAAACTTCTTGTTATCAGTAACCAGTTATCAGTTACTAACCTACTTGATTTGTAGCAAATAAGACAATGGGTTACGGTAAAAAGGCTTAATAATTCTTAATAGATAACGAATTGATGGAGATTTCAGAAGTTACTCTTGACTAATTTTGATCTTTCGTTATAGAATAGCTGTATCAAGATGGGAAGTGGTGACAATTTTCAAAAAAGCCCTCTTAAGTCCTGAAATTTCGTTGGGAATCGCGATTAAATTCAAAAAATAAGGGTAAGGCAAAATCATTAATTTCTATTAAGCATTTTCTGGGTTTTAGATGATTCCAGATCACAATTTTTTGACAATTAAGCAAAGATGTGGTAATAAGACAAATATCCCTGCCATTAATTCCGTTAAAATGTAAATAACGTATTATTGAATTAACTATGAGTGACCCAGTGAAGCCCATTACCCTCCCTGCCATTGAACATCCCGAACAAGAAGGACAATGGCTGAAAGAAGCCCTACAAAAATGGTTAAATGAAGAATTTATCCCTGAAACGGTGAATGAAGAAATTGCCCAACAAGCCTCCCAAATTTTCGTTCGTCAGCGGCTCGAAGGGGAAAATGAGTTAGGGGCGTTAGTGGTGGCGATTGTGACAGAAATGCAAGCCTTTGATTTTAGTGGCAGTTTTTACGGAGAATTCGCGATCGCGAATGCCGTGAGTGACTTAATTTTAGATAGCCTTGGTTATGATCGCTGCTGTGGCCAGTAACCGATAACCTCAAGTTACCAGTTACTGAGGGGGCTAAAATTACCAGCTAGATTTAACCACACCGGGTAAATAGCCTTTATGCGCCCATTCCCGAAAAACATTCCGAGATAAGCCAAAGTCACGATAATAACCGCGAGGACGACCGGTTACTTTACAGCGATTGCGGAGACGAGTGCGAGAACTATTGCGAGGAATCCGTTGTAGTTCTCGTTGAAGCCGAAAACGCTCTTTCGGGGAATCGGAAGTTCTAATTCTCTCTTTTAAGTCTGCTCGTTTCTCTTCGTATTTCTCAAATAAGCGTTGGCGTTTTTTCTCACGCTCAACCATGCTCTTTTTTGACATAAAAAATCCAAGACCTTAACAATACTGCTTTACCATCTTATCAAAGTCGCTGTAAAAGCAAGCAGATTTATCCTGATCTTTAAATCGAGCAAGGTTTCGATAATCCAGTGTCCAGATATATATCCACCACTAACTTCATCAATGATACTCGTCTTCGTTAGTAGAAGCATCAGCAGGAAGTTCTACGCTTCCAGCTACACTCAGGAGTTTAGAAGCATCTTTGCGACGAATCATTTGCTTTAGTCCTTTTTGAGCAAGACTAGACCAGTTTTCTTCCGGATGTTGGCTGAGATATTCTTCAATTTTTGCGGCTAACTCGTCCGGTAAATGAATGGTTCGTTTCATTGCTACAGGTTGTACTTTAGTAACACTTTTAAGATAACACGATTTATTTACTGAAATTAGTTAATCCTCTGGATTTAGAATCAGTCCACGATAAACTTGCTCAATTTGAAAGCTGAGGTTAATGCTTTTTAATTCAACCGTATCTCCTTCTTGGTAATTAATGATAATCCATTCCCCTGTCTCTTTTTTATGATACAAATCCATTTCCATGCAGGTGGAATTCACTAATAAATAATCTTGTAAAACGGGATTATTGCGATATAGTCTAAACTTACCGCCTCTGTCGTAGGCTTCTGTACTCTTTGATAAAACTTCCACAATTAAACAGGGGTAGGTAATAAATTGAGTGGTGGTTTGATCGCGCTCATCACAGGTTACAGTAACATCAGGGTAGGTATAATCGTTTGTCCCTGCAATATTAATTCTTAAGTCTGAGTTACCTGTTTCACAGTGACTTTCCTCTAGGTGATTAGCCAATAAAGTGGTTAGTCTGACGGCGATTAAACTATGATTTTTGCTACCTCCCCCCATCGCATAAACTTCACCGTCGATATATTCATACTTTTCGATTTGCTTCTCTTCCCAAGCCAAATATTCTTCAGGGGTTAACTGGGGGAAATTATCTTTTGCTGTAACCATCTAACTCATATTAGGAAACGGACAAATATCGGCTAAAGTACAAACCTCACACAAGGGTTGACGG
>CAZTXK010000044.1:0-12978 GCA_964617275.1 uncultured Dactylococcopsis sp.
TAGGTGGCGCGATCGCGCTTTATGAGAGGAAGCGGGATTAATTTTCAGAAGCGTTATTCATCGGATGTTTTAAATCAATCATGCGTAACAAAATATTTGTGTCGAGTAGAAAAGCCAATTATCCCCTTTCTTCATAAATACTTTCTCGACTAATCGCTTCATCAGAAAGAGAGGGAAGATTCATATCTTTATGACTATCTATCCATTCGGTGAAAGCATAATTCCATTCTTGAGAGGAAGCCGTTTCTTGAAAATGAGAAGATTTGGGGATCTCACTAAGCTGTAAAATTGGGTGAATTTTTTGCTTTAATAACTCTTTTTCCTCTGGGGTTAAGGATTCAATTATCTGGGTGATGGATTCGACTAATTGAGTGTTCATGTATTTTTCGTTAATATTTTGGGTTTTCATGAACTTCTATCCTCGCGCTTATAAAATAAATCATTATCTATTTATATCCCGTAAAGCGTGGAAAGCGAAGCATAGGCAGAGTCTAATCGTTATATAGCGTTTCTTAATCTGTTGAGAAGCTGAGTTATTAGTCATTGGTTATTAGTCATTGAGCGACAAACAAACAAGGATAAACAACCAAGGACAAAGGACGAAGGACAAAACAATCAAGAATTACCTCAAGAAGCGTGAAAACTGCTATAGTAGCTTTAAAGATGAATTTAATTTTAATAATATTATAAACTTATGACAACTCACTTTATTGAAGCCGAAATTGATCTCACTGAAACCCCTGCTACCCTACAGCAGGAAATTGAAAAGGAGTTAGCGAAACGGGGAAAACCCTTGCGCTGGGCGATTACAAAAGTAGATTCTAACCAGAAAAAAGCGCAAGTGGAAGCAATCGTTACCCAACAGTAATCGTGTCACAGCGTCCGTTTACCGTTGTTTTAATGGTTCCCACTGGCATTGGCGCAAGCATTGGCGGGTATGCCGGAGATGCCTTGCCCGTTGCCCGCGCGATCGCGCAGATCAGCGATCAACTTATTACCCATCCGAATGTCCTCAATGGCGCACAGTTATATTGGTCACTCCCCAATCTGTATTATGTGGAAGGCTATGGCTTAGATCGCTTTGCCGCCAACCAGTGGGGATTACACCCCGTCCATCAAAATCGGGTGGGATTAATTTTTGATCAAGGAATCGAACCCGATTTGCAATTGCGGCATCGCCAAGCCGCAGAAGCGGTTAAAACCACCCTTGGGATTAATATTAGCGATTATATAATTACCGATACCCCCTTAGATGTGCAACTGCGAATGGCTGATTCTGGGGCAAGTTGGGGAACCATTGGACAACCTGATAGTTTATTACGGGCAGCAGAAACTTTAATTGAGAAAGGAAACGTGAGCGCGATCGCTGTTATTGCTCGTTTTCCTGATGATCCCGAATCAGAAGCCCTAGCCAACTATCGCCAAGGAAAAGGAGTTGATGCCCTCGCCGGCGCGGAAGCCATTATTTCCCATCTCATTGTGCGGGAATTTCAAATTCCTTGCGCCCACGCCCCCGCCTTAAGCCCCCTTCCCCCTGATCCCCATCTTTCCCCTCGCGCCGCCGCCGAAGAATTAGGCTATACCTTTCTGCCCTGTGTTTTAGTGGGGTTATCTCGCGCCCCCCAATTTGTAGAATCTAACCTTGTATCTCCCGCTGATATTACCGCAAAAGACGTTGATGCCGTCGTCATTCCCGCTAACGCTGCTGGGGGAAGTGCCATTCTTAATTTTAGTGAACTTTCAACCTTAATTATCGCAGTGGAAGACAACCAAACTACAATGGAAGTAGCCCCTGAATCGCTTGGGATCAAATCCATTCGGGTTCATTCCTACTTAGAGGCGTTAGGGGTGCTGGTGGCTCAACGTGGCGGGATTCATCCTGATGCGTTGCGCGTTTCCGTGTCGTCTTTATGTCGCTTAAACTAACGAAAACTTATCGTGACTAATCCGAATAATTCTGAATTTGAGCCGTTAACCCGTCCCCAAGTCTTAACGATTATGGGTGTTACTGCGATTTTATTACTTTTAATCGCTAAGGCTTGGCAATATTTGGGATCAGTCCCTTTGTTTCCCCTTACCTTTAGTCTAGAAGCGATTTTAATCGGTTTAGGAATGGCAGGAGGAATTATCTTAGCGAGTAGTTTAATTTATAAACTCTGGCCAGCGTATCGAGAAAGCGCCCAGTATTATTTAAACCTAGTCTTAAAACCCTTAGCCCTTCCTGATAGTCTTTGGCTAGGATTATTACCGGGATTAAGTGAAGAATTGTTATTTCGGGGCGTAATGATTCCAGCGTTAGGATCAGGCATTTCAGCAGTGATTATTTCTAGCTTGTTATTTGGCGTTTTGCACCTCGGTGGCGCACAGCAATGGCCCTATGGCGTTTGGGCAACCACTGTGGGGTTATTATTAGGAAGCATTATGATTGTCACAGGAAATTTATTAATTCCCATTATTGCCCATACTATGACCAATTTTGTCTCAGGCTTACTCTGGAAACTTGAAAACAGTGACCAGTGACCAGTTACCAGTTACCAGTGATCAGTGACCAGTTACCAAATAACAAATAACAAATAACAAATAACGAATAACAAATAACAAATAACAAATGACCAATAAACGAATTATTAATAGTGAAAAAGCGGCTGCCCCCGTGGGCCCCTATAATCAAGCCGTTGCCATGACAGGAGAATTAATGTTTATCTCTGGGCAAGTGGCGTTAGATGCGAAAACCGGTTCTCTAGTAGGCGAGGGAGATATCGTCGCTCAAACCAAACAGGTAATGACCAACATTGAGGCAATTTTAACTGAGGCTGGTGTCGATTGGAATCATTTGGTGAAAATGACGATTTACCTAACTGATTTAAGTAATTTCAGCACCGTTAATGAGGTTTATGGCTCATATTTTGATTCAAAAACTGCCCCCGCCCGCGCTTGTGTGGAAGTGTCTCGGTTGCCGAAAGGGGCGTTAATTGAAATTGAATGCATGGCGATGATTTCTTAAGGAAGTACCACAAATCTAATCCCGATGATTATTGAGGCTAAAGCAATCACAGGAAAATCAAGTTCCGGTTGCCAAAGCGATAAACGCTTAAAAAAGTAAGCCCTGACGGGATAAATGAGCCAGTTAACCGCAGCCAAACTGATAATAAGACCTTCCACGCCACCCCACTGAAACCCGAGGAAAATGCCTAGGAGTTTCATTCCGACTTGAAAACTTAATAACAAAGCATTAATATTAGCTAGCCCTTTCGCTAATAATACTTTGTCACTGGATAAACTCAAACAATCCACCAGTTGACCCGCTGCAAAAATCTGTAGCATCCAGCCAGCAGCACTATATCGATCATCATATAAAAAGTCAATAATATTTGACCCAAAAAAGAGAAAAATTAGAGATGGAATCCAAGTTACAAGGACAATAATGAGGCGACTTTTTCTAAATTGAGAATAGAGATAGTGAGGACGTTCTCGAATTACTTCCGAATAAGATGGAAACAGAACTTGACCTGATACTTTTTTCACGGCTTGACTAATGGTTCGAGACAACATATTCGCAATGGAAAAGATGCCTAAGAGTTCAAAACTCAACAAGTTTCCTAATAGAAGCCGATCTCCTTCTCCAGCTAAATAAGTGACAAGGGTACTAAAAAATATCCACTTACCAAAATTCTTAATGGCTTCAAAAGCACTTGCATCCCAAGCAAAGCGGTTGAGTTCTCCAGAAAGGATAAAATGGCTGCTAATTGTATTGGCAATTGCTCCGACAATCCCTCCCACCACTAAAGCCCAGACAGAAGGATAAATGAGGGCAAAACTAATCATTGTTATTACCCCCAAGATGTAAGAACCTAGTTCCATCAGAATGGGTTTGGCAAGTTTTAATTCTCGCGTGCGAACTGCTAGCTTAGTGGAACGAAAGCCTCGAATGGCTGCCGTTGAACCCACAACAGGAAGTAACTGTAGCAGCATCGGTTCCTCATAAAAGGTTGCCGCTGGCCAAGCTAATAGAGAAGCCCCAAACCAAAGGAAAAAGCCTCGAATTACTTGGATTGTCCAAGCGGTATTTAAAAAATCGCGATCGCGCCGTTCATTTTGTACAATACTCGGGTTAATGCCAATATCAGAAAACATTTCCAAGCCCTGCATAAAGACTTGGACTAATGACATCAACCCAAATGCTTCTGGAAATAGAAGGCGACTTAAAATTAAATTATTTCCTAAGCGAATGGCTTGGTTAACGCCATAACTGCCAAATGACCAAAAGCTACCAGTAATAACCCGTTTTTTTAGAGAAGACATAATTAAAATTGTTATAGCAATCAGGAAGGATTAATTTTACCTGATTCACTTGTTTTAAGAGAATAAGTTGCTGTGGATTTAAATTGGGTATTAGCTGCGACCGAGAGGTTGTACGACGAGCCTTTGCTCATGAAGGGATGCACTCATTCTCAATTCTAAAATTCTTGTAATCATCAATACTTGAATAATTGCTGCAATGATTTTTGCACTGTAGCGCGATCGCGCGCACTTAGAGAACCAATTTTTCTCAAAACTAGAGCCTGATCGAGAGTAAATAACTTCATACGAACAATGGAAGGAACTCGCAATCCAGCCCTTGCCAAGTCCTGAATTGGAATATCTAGAGGCCAAGGTGTATGGGTTGCGGTAGTGATCATAGCCATAACATTCTGGCCAATTACAGTATTAAAAATGTTAGCTTTAGAGAGAATTAACGCTGGTCTGCGTTTGGTTGCATTTCGATCAGTAAAGGGAAAGGGAACAACCACCACTTCAAATTGATCATAGTAAGTGGAACTCATAAGTCTTCATAGGCGAGTTGATCTGCCTCAGAATCCCATTCTGTTAGAGTGGTTGCAACTGCTTCCAAATATTGTTGATCAAAAGCTGAGGATGGTTGCGATGCTTCAGATTGTTCTAACATAATTACTTCCACTGTTTCTCCAGCTTGAAACGGTAATCCACTTAAAGTCATTTCTCCATCTGCTTTTAATGTTACCGATACTTTATGGGCATTCATAGGATTCATTTTCGCGTCTAACTTCTGTTCTTCTAACAATTTTAATCTAACTGATACCAATTGGAGAAAACTATTTCAAAGGGCTCGATTGCCTCTTGCACCGAGCGAAGCATCGATCGCGCGACTTATTTTTTACCATTAATCGCTTGAGTTTAAAGCCGAAGCCAAAGGTTGCCCTAGTGAAGTTCCCTTTCCCCCTTCGTTGGGAATAATTCCAAGGGTTTTAATATTAAAAGATTCTAGTTCCGCGATCGCGCTTTGAATGATTTTCCGTTTGGTTTGATTCAACTGCACCACCAATAATAAACCATTGCTATTGGGAATCATAAACTTAGCATCGGTATAGCCTTCCAATTGGGGGGTATCATAAATGACCAAATCAAAGGTTTGCTCAAATTTTTCCATAAGTTGCTTCATTTGTTCCGAGGCTAACAGTTGAGCCACATCAACCCCAGTTCCGCCAGAGGTTAAAACAAACAAGTTTTCTTGATTCGAGACATTTTGAATTAACCGTTGATTTTTGGTTTCACGGGGACTTTTTAAAAGCTGTTTTAGCCCTTTTTCATTGGGTAAATTTAGCTCTTGGTGAAGTTGAGGAGAGCGAAAATTCGCATCCACTAATAAGACTTTTTTATCAGTAGCCGCGATCGCGCCCGCGAGATGCAACGCCACAGTGCTTTTACCATCACCAGCACTGGGAGAACTAATCACAACCGACTTTAAATTAGAGTCGGGATAAAGAAACCATAGTTTAGCATAAAGCGCATTAAAGGCTTCAAAAAAAGGATTAACGGCTGTTAAAGCTGATGAGTGATCAATTTCAGCTTCCACGTCTTGGGGCAGGGTTGAGGTGTCATCTGCTGTGGGAATTTCCTCTAACAGGGGTAACTCCACCTCATAAGTGATATCCTCAGACTCTTTGAAAACACCGAGGTGTTGATCAATTAAATAAGCAAGACCAATTCCTAAAATTAATCCTCCGACTATACCCGCACCCAGATACTTGAGCCAGCTTCGTTCGACAGGAGCGGGAGTTCCATCGGGTTGGCGAGGAATTTGGGGCTGATAGACTAATTCCCAAGGAACTTGGGTTTGAGCCGCTTCCACTCTTAAAGTTTCCCGTTGTGAGAGTAACTGATTCAGCGTCTTATTAACATTGTCTAGCTCCCGACGAATTTCTGCATAACGGCGAGCTAGCGGCGGAAACTTATCTAATTCATTTTCTAAGCTGGAGCGACGATTGGTTAAAACCCTTTCTCGGGTTTTCAGTTGTTCAATGCTATTTGCGCTACTAATTAATTGCTGTCCCAGCTCAATTCTCGTTTCCGTTGGAAAAGCTGGCAGATTTTCAGGATTAACTTCCTGTTGACTATTAGAGCCTACGATTTCCGCTGCTCGTTCTCTTAAAAGTGGAAGCAACTGTTCTCGCTGTTGTTGGAGGGATTGAATATTGGGAGATTCTTCGGTGAAGGTTGCTGATTGCTGGGCTATTTGTTGTTCAATCTCTTTGATACGTTGCATTAAACTTTGATAGACAGGGTCTTGACTTAAAGTGGAAGAAGCGAGTGCTTGTTGAGGGGTTAAACCTAATTGTTGGCTTAAGTTTTGATAAGAAGTTTGCTGTTCTTCCAGTTGTCTTTGCGTCTCATCAATTTGCTGAGTTAGCTGGCGCACACGATTAGCTATGGCTTGTCCTTCAGCTTCGGGATTCAAAAAAGAATTATCCTGTTGTAGCGTTTCTAGTTCATTTTGTAATTCTTCGGCACGTTCTCTTAGTCTCGGCAATTGTTCTTCAATGAAGTTAATTCCTTCGCCAATCCGAGTTTTACGCTCTTCTAAACTATAGCTTAAATACTTTTGTGCTAATTCGTTTAATACCAGTTGCACTAACTCTGGATCAGACCCTTCATAATTAACCTGAATCATTCTCGTTCCATTAGATCGTTCCAAAGTTAGGTTTTGTTGCAATCGGACAAAGTTAAAACCAGAATAGGTTTTCTGAACTTCTTGAATCACCGGACGGAGAATGCGAGGGCTTCTCAAAATTGAAATTTGGGTGGCATAGTCGAGGCTTTCCCCTCGAATTTGATTACCACCGCGAGCCAAAGCAGTGGGTTCACTGAGTTGGGCTTCAGCACTCACAGGTTCCACTAAAAGCTGAAAAAACCCTTCATAGTAGTTCCCCCGAGACATAGCAAAAAGGTAAGCACCACTTGTGGTGAAAACCACCATCCCACTGATTAGGAGGGCATATCTTTGAACCAGTCTTAGTGGTGATCCCTTTTTTGGTTTTGATTGATTTTCATTATTATATTGGGGAAATCCTATTTCTTCTTGATTCCAACTTGTATCCATTATTTAGCATTTCTTTAAATATTTTGGTGCAGATCAAAAACTTTATGAATCACCCTGAGAGCCGTTTCTCCTTGGGATTTAGCAACCACACAGCTAATTTTAATTTCAGAAGTGGTGATCATTTGGATATTAATTTGTTCTTGCGCTAAAGCGTTGAACATTTTCGCGGCAACTCCGGGGGTTCCCACCATGCCAGCACCAACTAAGCTCACTTTGGCAATGTCTTCTTCTACCAGTATATCTTGTGCGCCAATGTCAGGAACAAGGTTTTCTAAAGTTTGCTGTGTAATTTCCGAATCCGTGTTAGACACAGTAAAGGCAATGTCACGGCTGGGAACTTGATTGATTAGGCGCGATCGCTGTGATTGAATAATCATGTCAACGCTGATTCCTTCTTCAGCAAGTTTTCCAAATATTTTGGCGGCTCTCCCGGGGTAGTCGGGAACATGACGAATGGCAATTTGGGTTTGATTGGTATCAAGAGCAACCCCTCGCACCGGTGTGTTTTTAATCTTCTCACTGGGGTTTGGCGCATGGGGAGAAACCGGAGAGCTACTGAGATCAAAGGCTTCACAAAGGGCTTTAATTGCGCGATCGCTGTCTTTTTCATCAATGACACAGCCAATTTTAACTTCGGAAGTGGAAATCATGCGAATATTGACCCCAGCTTCGGCTAAAGTGGTGAACATCTCGGCAGCAATTCCGGGACGACCAATCATTCCCGCGCCTGTAATCGCCACTGTTGCCATTTCGGTATTGGTTATTACTTCCACCGCATCAGAGGGAGAGTTGGCTAACGCCGGCGCGATCGCGCTTGCCACAGCATCTGCGGTTTTAATCGCCTCTCTTTCTACGGTAAAGGCAATATCATTAGTATTTCCCTCATGGATAGATTGAATAATTAAATCCACATCCACCGCTTGACCGGCAATTTCCCCAAATAATTTCCCCGCCACTCCTGGCGAGTCTGGAACTCTTAATAACGCCACTTGCCCTTGGGAAGTGTCTAACTGTACACTATCCACAGCTTTCCCAATTTCTAACCCTGTCAGCGATCGCGCTTTCGGGAACGGAGAAATCACTTTGGTTCCCGGTTCATCGCTCCAACTGGATCGCACCACTAAGGTAACCCCATAATTGCGAGCAATTTCCACTGCCCGTGGATGTAACACTTTTGCCCCCAAACTCGCCAACTCCAGCATTTCATCACAAGTTACTTCACTCATCAGTTGGGCTTCGGGAACGATACGCGGATCCGTGGTTAAAATTCCTGGCACATCTGTATAAATCTCACAGTAATCTGCTTGTAACGCCGCCGCCAACGCTACCGCCGAGGTATCCGATCCCCCTCTTCCTAAAGTGGTAATTTCCACATCTTCGCCACTGGTAATCCCTTGAAACCCAGCCACGACCACCACTTCTCCTTTTTGTAAATGTTTGTGAGCGCGATCGGGCTTAATCTCTAAGATACGGGCGCGACTGTGAGATGTTTCCGTGACAATCCCTACTTGTGCCCCTGTTAAGGATAACGCCGGTTGTCCCAACTCTTGAAGCGCCATACTCAAAAGCGCGATCGACACCTGTTCTCCTGTCGAGAGCAACATATCCATTTCTCGCCGACTGGGATGACTGGAAATGCTTTGTGCTAACCCCACTAATTCATCCGTGGTTTTACCCATCGCCGACACCACAACCACCACTTGATGCCCAGCTTGCACCGTCTCATAAACTCGTTGCGCCACCTTTTGGATTTTCTCCACCGAACCCACAGACGTGCCGCCAAACTTTTGAACAACCAGAGCCATAATGCTATAATTTCCCCATCTCTGCGCGAATCATGTAACCTTTAAGGATAGCAAACTCACTCCTGTATTTCCAATGTTTCAGGAATGATGTTAAATTAAATGGGGCTTATTTTGAATTTGAATTATGAGCAATCAGGATTCCCAGCTATCCCATTCCCCGATCACCCTTGGGGTAAATATTGACCATATTGCCACCATTCGACAGGCAAGACAGACCACCGAACCTGATCCGATCGCGGCTGCTGTTTTTGCCGAACTAGGCGGTGCCGATGGAATTACCGTTCATTTGCGAGAAGATCGCCGTCATATTCAAGATCGCGATGTGCGGATTCTCAGAGAAACGGTGCAAACCCATTTAAACTTAGAAATGGCTCCCACCGCAGAAATGATTGCTATTGCCCTTGAAATTAAACCCGATTATGTGACCGTTGTTCCTGAAAAACGAGAGGAAGTGACCACCGAAGGGGGATTAGATGTAGCAGGGGATTTGGCAGGGATGACGCAATTAGTGGAAAAATTACAAGGGGCAGGGATTCCCGTTAGTTGGTTTATTGATCCTGATGAAACCCAAATTAAAGCAGCTGCCGAAACGGGGGCGCAATTAATTGAATTACACACTGGGCGCTATGCCGAAGCCAAAACCGAAGCTACTCGGGAAGAAGAATTGAAACATTTAACCCAAGCCAGCGATCGCGCTCTTTCTCTCGGGTTACGACTCAATGCCGGACATGGTTTAACCTATCAAAATGTCTATCCCATTGCTTGTATTTCGGGGATGGAAGAACTTAATATTGGTCATAGCATCATCAGTCGCGCCGTCTTGGTAGGATTAGAACGAGCCGTACGCGAAATGAAAGCGATTATTAGGAGTTAAAATGCAAACCTACTACTACGTTTTAGCCAGTCAAAAATTCCTCTTAGAAGAAGAACCCTTTCAAGAAGTTTTAGAGGAACGATATCTCTATTACGAAGAACATAACAAAGAAATTGACTTTTGGTTAGTCAAACAACCCGCCTTTTTAGAAGCCCCAGAGATGAAATCAGTTAAAGAAAAATGCCCTCAGCCCTCGGTTGCAGTGATTTCTACCGACATCCATTTTATTAACTGGTTAAAGTTACGCTTAGAATATGTTTTAACCGGAAGTTTTGATGCCCCCTCAGAGAGTATCCCTGATCCGCTAGCATCTCTAGAAACAGAAAAAACCGCCTAAATTTTATCCTTAAATCACGGGTTGGAAAATAGCCGCTAAATTGACGCTCTCCCGTTATAATCTTTGATTTAACGGGAGATTCTTGCTTCTCACTACTGAACTAGGTTCAGCAGACGATCAACCTTAAGGTTCAAGAGAACTTGTCTCTTTTCCCCCCAGCGGGTCTATCTCCACAAGCGTAGATTATCCTGTTCGTGTCCGCCCGACACTACAGTTTTTGGATTTAGTGTTTTTAGTTTTGCTGGGACTCTCGTTAGAGAGCTAACGTTTTTATAGAGGTTTATCGCGCCTCTAGATTATCCTTTTATCTTAACATGGTTGACTGCGATTCATCTACCCGTTAACCTAACGGTATAACGGGAGTCTTCTCGCAGGTTAAGATAAAACTGCACGGTACTTATGGAAAAGCATCATGCCACAATTTATCATTACTTGGATTGCAACCGCGATCGCGCTTTTAATTACGGCACAGATTGTCCCCGGTATTGTTATCAATAGTGTTCTTGCCTCTATTGTTGGTGCAGCCGTCTTAGGATTTGTTAACGCCATTGTTAAACCCATTTTATTTGTGTTTACCCTTCCGCTGACCATTCTTACCCTTGGCTTATTTCTACTGGTGTTAAACGCCATTACCTTTGGCATCGTTGGCGCACTAACCCCCGATTTTACCGTCGATGGATTTCTCCCGGCTCTATTTGGATCATTAGTTCTGTCCTTTATTTCTGGCGTATTAAACCAATTTTTCCAAGGAGAATTAGGGTAAATCTCCGTTATTGGTTATTTGTTGTTTGTTATTTGTAAAGCAGTGACTAATGATGAATCACCTCCACCGACTCAGTTCTTCAACAGACGAAGAAACGCTATAGAGAGAAGACTTTTATCTAAGGAGTTAAAAAAAATATGCCCGCGAAGGTTCGCAAACTCATTGCTTATTGTCTCGTCATTAGTTTTGCAATGATGATGGGAGGTGGCTATTACGCGCCTCCCGTACAAGCAGAAACGCTTGCTAGTCGCGATCTCATTGCTCAAAGCCCTAGCCCAGAAACCGTTACCAATCGCTTTGTCAGCCTAGCTGTCGAAAAAGTCGGCGGGGCGGTGGTTCGTATTGATACCGAGAGAACCGTTACTCAAACCAATCCCTTTGCTGATGATCCCTTTTTCCGTCGTTTCTTCGGAGACGATTTTTTACCCAATGCACCGCGAGAAAGACGCTTAAGAGGGCAAGGTTCAGGCTTTATTATTGATAGTGACGGCATGGTTCTCACTAATGCTCATGTGGTGCAACAAGCCGATCAGGTGAGTGTCAATCTCAAAGATGGGCGCACCTTTGATGGTCGGGTTCTCGGTGCTGATCCCGTGACGGATTTAGCGGTGATTAAAGTTGAAGGGAATAACCTGCCCACTGTCACATTAGGGGATTCCGATCAGGTGAGAGTTGGAGATTGGGCGATCGCGGTGGGAAACCCTTTAGGATTAGATAATACTGTGACTTTAGGCATTATTAGTACCCTCAGTCGTCCCAGTTCTAAAGTGGGGATTCCTGATAAACGGTTGGACTTCTTACAAACCGATGCTGCCATTAATCCCGGCAATTCCGGCGGCCCCCTGCTCAACGATCGCGGTGAAGTAATTGGCATTAATACCGCCATTCGTGCTGATGCCAATGGGATTGGCTTTGCCATTCCTGTCAATAAAGCCAAAGATATCTATCCTCGGTTATCGCAAGGGAAAAGAGTCTCTCACCCCTATATTGGCATTCGCATGATTAGCCTTAATCCTGAATTGGCAAAAGAGATTAATCGTGATCCCAATACGGGTTTATTAATCCCCGAAGTAGAAGGGGTGTTAGTGATGCAAGTTCAAGCCGATACCCCGGCGGCGCGATCGGGCTTAAGACGGGGCGATGTCATTACCCAAATTGACGGGACTCGCGTAACCAGTGCGGAACAATTACAGCGTGTCGTGGAAAATAGTAATGTTGGTCAAGAATTGACATTTAAAGTGCGACGCGGCGATCGCGTAGAAACGTTATCTCTCTATCCTGCAGAATTAGAAGATTTTTCTTAGTTGTTGGTTATTCGTTATTTGTTATCCTTCGACAGGCTCAGGAACATTGTTATTTGTTTATTGGGTAACGGATCATCGGTTTACAAAGAACGAAGGAGAAAAGCATTTCTTATTAGCCCCCCCCCTTTGAAAGGGGGGTTGGGGGGATCATCGGTATGCAGCAGAATTGGTTAGATTTCATATAAAGTTGGGCAACTTCTTAATTATTGATTTAAAGATTCTATACGGATAAACGGTAAATATTTACCGCGATCGCGCTTTGGATTAACTTAAATAGTGTAATTCCTTCCTTGTTAATCTTCGCGAACAAAACGCCAAACTAAAATAGCTTAAAATTCAGTCAAGTCAAGGAATTAAGATTGCTACCAAATTGTTTGAATATTCAATTGTTTAATATTTAAATCACGGGTTACTAAAGGGAAATCTAAGTAAATAGCAGTTGCTGCAATAATCCGATCCGGCATTTCAGGAACAATATTCCGTGGAATTTGTTGAATTG
>CAZTXK010000045.1:0-6329 GCA_964617275.1 uncultured Dactylococcopsis sp.
GGTTGCAGAAGTACAATAACTAAGGAACTCGCTAACTCTATTTTAAGATGTCGCATTCGTCCGAAGATGATCAGCAATGGGAAAATCGTCTCAAAGAAGTGGAGGAAACTCTACTTAACCTACGACGACGCTATAGCCAAATTCAGCGCGATCGCGCGAAAAAAGAGGAACTAGAGGCGAAATTACAACGGCTGCAATCAGAAATAGAATCCCTTGAATCTGAGCTAGAAAGCCGTCTTGTAACTTGGAAAGACTTAGCAGAACCGTTTTGGCTAGCCGTTCGCTTTGGGGGGTTAGGGGTTGTCATTGGCTGGCTTTTAAAAGCTTGGGCAGATTCCAATTAACCCCCGACTCGTTGACGAATCGCAACTAAATTGAGCGATAAATCTTTACTCAACCGACGCTCAATTAAACTGACAGGCATGGTACGCGGGGGCCAAACAAAGACACTATAGCTCAATTGTGTACCCGTTTCTAGTGACTCTAATCGCCAATAGCCAGAAAATCCCTTAAAATCTCCCTCTACCATCTCAAAATCAATGCGTTCTAGGGGCATCTCTACTAAATCTAACACCACTCGCGCACTGAAATTCATCTTCCATAGTCGCTGTTTTCCCACCTGTTCTAAACGGATTTTATCCCCTTCTGGGTGTTCTAGGCGTTGACTTTTTTCCAAGTTCGGGACAAATTCAGGGAGAGATTCATAATCGGTTAATACTTCCCAAACCGTTTCTCTTGGTTGCGCGATCGCGATTTGACTGGTAATGCGACGTTGGCGCTTCGCCACTTCCTCAATATCAATTTTGACATCATCTAACTGCGCTTCTAATTCCGAATTTTCAGAATTAGTTGGCAATTCATTTTCCTGTTCTGGATTAATCACAATAATTATTTAGATTCAAACTTCATGGATCGATGTGGGAAGGGTAACAGAAAATGTTGTCTTCCCAACCCCATCAGCATTATATTCACTATCGAGATCAATTGTGCCATGAAGATGCTCGACTAAAGATTTTACTAACGCCAACCCTAACCCTGTTCCCGGAATCGCTTTTTGGGTTGCGCCTTTTCCCCGTCGAAACCGCTCAAAAATATAAGTTTGTTCTGCTGGAGCAATGCCATAACCAATATTGCTTACACTGATCATAATCCAATTATAATCTGGGTGGGAAATGGCAACTTCAACGGTTGTCTGTTCCTTGCAATACTTAGCTGCATTATCGATTAATTCTCTAAATACCCGACTTACACTTTCGGGATCACTAGATAACCGCACTAGCTCATCTTCTTCTAAATTCGTCTCATCATTAATAACAAACTCTAAATGCTTTTTTTGCCATTTCGTTTTCATCTCTTCCCCAAGTGTGCTTAAAACCTCTTTGAGATTAATTGGCTGCACTTGCAGAGAAAGCCCTTCATTATCAATTTTTTGGAGGGTTAAAAGGTCTTTGATTAAATTATTCTCTCGTTGCCATTCTTGATCTAATATATTCAGATAGACTCTCTGACGCTCTGGCGGCAGATCGGATCGTTGTAACATCTGAATTGCCATTTTCATTGTGGCTAAAGGCGTATTCAGTTCATGGCTAATGGTGGCTAAAAAATCATCTTTGAGTTGATTTAATTCCTGTAACTGTTCAACTTGATGGCGGCTCGTTTCATAGAGTTTCGCCTGCACATCTAAACTGCGCTGTAATTGAGCCGTTCGCTCATCCACTAAAGATTGCACCCGTTGGAGGGTTTTATTATGGATAATGGCGGTACTGGCTTGGGTACTCACCCAACTGACGATTTCCTGTTCTTCTTGCTCCCATTTTCGCGGTTGATCCTGTTGTAAAATGAGAAATCCCAGTACCGTTTGCGAATCAGGATTACCGTTATTGGTTCCCATGAGCGGAGTAATTAGCCAACTTGGCATTAGATTAGGCGTTACTAAGCAACTTGGCTCTTGGGCGTTATGGGAGGTATCTTCACTAAAAACGAGAGGGGTAGGGGCTTGTTGCCACGCTCTTAAACAGTAGGCACTTTCTGTTAGGGAAAATGAGGTGAGTTCGGTTTCTAACTCTGAAGTTTGCGCCCATTGGGTTAAACCTTGTACCGTAATCTCGGGATTTGTAATTTCACTGCGGTTACTAAAGATCGGATCGCTATAGCGTAACATAAATACTAAGCCACGGCTGATGTTGAGGGCTTGAGCAATTTGCGCGATCGCGCTTTTTAAAATGGTTTCCAAGTCTTGAGAACTATGAATAGCCTCGGTAACTCTTTGTTGCAGTAACTTGTAACGCTGATTTTTCTCCGCTTCGTACTGTAATTGAGCCGTTTGAATCGCCAAACTTAGAGCCGTTTCTAAGCTCTTGTCTAACTCATTATTCTCACCGAAAGCGTCATTACTATCCAGAATCAGCAATCCTTTACAATTAGCAAATGACAGACAGTAAATTTCCCAGTGAGCAATTGTCGTATTTGCTTGGAGGTAGGCTGCAATGTCTGCTTTGATCTCATTAGGCGGCTTGATGCTAAAAGATTCTTTTAGAATGGCTTGTAATTCTGCTTCTAGTTGGACTAATTGTTGCTTTGAAATTAAATTGAACTGATCATAGCTTGCCTTGGGAAAATTCTCTAAAGGAATTAAAAAAGCTGCCTGTACTGGCAAATGATTAGCAATTGTTGCTAGTAAATCCGAGACTAGGGTTTTTGCCTCTGTGCTAGTAAGAGTTAATTCGTTAATCTCTTGTATAATCCGATTTAATTTCACAATTACAGCTTACTGATATGAGATATCTGGCTGGCAACTACTTAGGAAACTCTTTCTATTCCTGTGATTAATTCAACTCTAAAAAGTTATGGTTAGAAAACCAAGCAACTGATGCCATTTTGATCAATTAGCGCTACACACTGATTCCTTAAGCCCCCTATGGGGGCTTGGGGGGATAGGCGGTAAATTGACTTTTTTAAAATAGTATGACTTGCTCATTCTAACTAAAATTCCTTTACATTTTAGGAGATGAGTTAGTTTTCATGCTTGGGTAACTTAAATAAAATAATTATAGCTCTTATTATTGAATCTCACCCATACTATCATAGCATATCACATCGCTAATTGTGATTTATATTTAGAAAAAAACTCTGACTAACAATCTCTATCTTTGCCAAGTCACTATTTTATCTCATCGAAGAAAATGTTCGTCAAAACACTAATGCTCAAAAATACTCTCAAACTGTCGGAGATCTAATTTTACAAAAGTAGGAAGACAACTGAAACATTCTTGCGCTAACTCCCAACGTTCCTCCCGTTCTAGCATTTGCTGCAATTTAGCCTTCATGCTGATTAGATAGCGAACATCATTCGCCGCATAACTCAATTGTTCCGAGGATAAATTCTGCGCGTTTCCCCAATCAGAGCTTTGAGAACTTTTATCTAGCTCGACTTTTTCCAACTCCTGAACCAAGGTTTTCAAGCCATGACTAGAGGTATAGGTTCGCGCCATTTTACTGGCAATTTTGGTGCAGAAAATGGGATCGGTCATCACCCCAAAGGTATAATAAAGTTGAGCAACATCAAAACGGGCGAAGTGAAAGACTTTTAGCACATTGGAAGCCGCCATTAATTGTTTGAGGTTTTCGGCTTGGGTTTGTCCCTTTGCAATGCGAATCATTGTAACGTTACCATCAGCATCACATAATTGCACGAGACAGAGCCGATCGCGCTTCGGTTTTAGCCCCATGGTTTCTGTATCGACTGCCACAGCGTCACTAGCTAAATAATGCTTTAATGTCGCTTCTGATAAGTCTCGATCACAAACCTGTAACTTGGATAAATCCATAATTTTCTCTCTAACTTTTCCCTTCTAAGTATTTTGCCACGGTTTGCACATCTTTATCACCACGTCCCGAGCAATTAATTACGATTTTCGGTGATCCCGAAAGCTGAGGGCAAAGGGTTTCTAAATAGGCAAAAGCGTGAGCCGTTTCGAGAGCGGGAATAATCCCTTCTAAGCGAGAAACGCGTTGGAACGCTTCCACTGCTTCAGCGTCGGTGACACTATAGTATTCCGCGCGACCATTATCTTTCATATAACTATGTTCGGGCCCCACGCCAGGGTAATCTAGCCCTGCACTAATAGAATGGGCTTCTGTCACCTGTCCATCCTCATCTTGAAGTAAATAGCTCATTGCGCCATGGAGAACGCCGGGTGTTCCTTTAGTTAAGGTGGCGGCGTGTTTGCTGCCATCAATTCCTTCTCCAGCCGCTTCTACCCCAATCAGACGAACCGATGATTCCGAGACAAATTCGGAAAATAGCCCCATGGCATTGGAGCCACCGCCGACACAAGCTAAGAGAATATCAGGAAGTGCGCCCCATTTTTCCTGAGATTGACGGCGAGTTTCTTCCCCAATAACCGCATGAAAATCACGAACAATCATGGGATAGGGATGGGGGCCAGCAACTGAGCCTAAAATATAGTGAGTGGTTTCGACATTGGTTACCCAATCTCGAATCGCTTGAGACGTAGCATCTTTAAGCGTTCCATTTCCTGCTTCCACGGGTTCCACTTTTGCCCCCATCAGTTCCATGCGAAACACATTGAGGGCTTGACGTTCCATATCTTGAACCCCCATATAAATCACGCAGTCTAAGCCAAAGCGAGCGCAAACCGTTGCCGTAGCGACTCCATGCTGACCAGCTCCTGTTTCAGCAATAATGCGTTTTTTGCCCATTTTTCGGGCAAGCAACACCTGCGCGATCGCGTTATTAATTTTATGCGCCCCCGTATGATTTAAGTCTTCTCGCTTCAAATAAATTTGGGGGGACGTGCCATCAGCTTGCTGATAGTATTCACTCAGACGCTCGGCAAAATACAAAGGAGTCGGTCTTCCCACATAATCCTGCAATAATTGGTTTAACTGTTGCTGAAAATCAGGATCCTGGCGAATTTCATGATAAGCGGTTTCTAATTCACTGAGAGCGCAAATTAGGGTTTCAGGGACATATTTCCCGCCAAATGAACCAAAACGCCCATCAGGATATTGAGATTGAGATATAACTGAGGATACTGTCACTGGCTTTAGCTTTTTTCTCTTAACTGTCGCGATAGCACCCTCTATTCTACCGAAAAAATTCGTTGTTTGTCCTTCGTCCTTCGTCCTTCGTCCTTTGTTGTTTGTCCTTTGTAGCCCAATGACCAATGACTAATGACTAATGACTAATGACCAATGACTAATGACTTACTGTTCATCCTCTTCTGGATATTCTACAGGCGTTGTTGTGACTTTCATCGAATAACGATTCGGGGTAATGTGAGAGCCATATTTTCGAGCATAAACTTCCGTAAATTCTGCCCCGAGAAAAAGAATTTGTGCCGAATAATACACCCAAGCCAAAAGCACAATTAAAGATCCCGCCGCCCCATAAGTGGAACCGAAACCTGTTTGGGCAAAATACCATTCTAATAGCCAGCGACCAATGGCAAACAAAACGGAAGTAAGGATTGCCCCAATCCAAACATCACTCCACGCGACGTTGGCATCAGGAAGAAACTTGAAAATCAAAGCAAATAAAATCGTTGTTAAAACAAAAGAAATCACAGTTGAAACATATTGCCATAACTCAGATAACCCTGGAATTAACTCCAGTTGGATTAACCCTGAAATAGCCGCACTAAACAGTAAAGAGAGAATCACTAATAAACCAATACTGACCACAATGGCGAAGGAAAAAACTCGTTTGGTAATAAATTGAATCACCTCTCGCCCCGGTTTCGGTTGAACCCCCCAAATGGTATTGAGAGCATCTTGAAGTTGGGCAAATACCCCGGAAGCGGCAAAAAATAAAACTCCAACACTAATCAGAGAGGCAAAATTGCTTAAATCAGGTCGGCTGGCATTACTAAGAGCCTTTTCTATAATACTGGCTGCTTCTTCCCCAACTACACCGCTAATTTGACCAACAATTTGACCCCGGGCTGCATCTTCCCCAAAAATTGCCCCAGCAATGGCTATGGCAATAATGAGCATAGGAGCAAGAGAAAATACCATGTAATAGGCTAAGGCAGCTGCCAAACGAGGAGCTTTATGCCCTAACCACTGGATACAGGTTTCTCTGAGGAGGGCAAATAACTCCTTCAAGTGTCTCAAGGTTCTTTTCTCCGATGAAATCGCTTCAAGATACAATGGTTTCTAAGATGAATAGTTTTAGTTTAACCACAAGTTGTCATTGCTATGGATATTAAGTTGATTTTAGTCATTCTATCGAGTTTATTTATTGTTTCCACTCTCTTTTTTGGTACAAAAAACGGTTTCTATGATTCCGAAAATTATCACGGCAA
>CAZTXK010000045.1:6429-10086 GCA_964617275.1 uncultured Dactylococcopsis sp.
TGTTCCCGCTTTAGCCCAAGCTCTCCCAACCCGATCGCGCGTTGCTTTAGCAGATAATTTAACCGTCGAATTATATCCAGCAGGGCATTTACCGGGAGCCTGCGCGATCGCGCTCACTTATACCACTGCCCAACAATCTTATCGCATCCTCTATACTGGCGATTTCTTCCTCTCCAATTCCCGTTTAGCAGAAGGACTATCCATTGAACAGCTAAAGGGCTTTTCTCCTGATATCCTGATTATAGAAGGCAGTTATGGCACAGCCCGCCATCCTCATCGTCGCCAACAAGAAAATCAGTTAATGGCGCGACTGAGTCAAACCCTAGACCAAGGGAATAACATTGTGTTACCCGTGCCATTTTTTGGCTTGGCTCAAGAAATTTTAGTCCTGCTGCGATCGCATCATCAATTTACAGGGCGAGAATTAGATATTTGGGTGGATTCAACGATCACTAAGGCTTGTGAATTTTATCTAGATATTCTGCCGCATCTTCCCGCCTCGGTTCAGAATTTTGCCCAACATCAGCCCCTATTTTGGGATGATCGGGTACGCCCGCGAGTACGCTCTCTAGATCAGGATTCTCCTTTAGATCAATATCCCACAATTCTCTTGGTAGAAGAAAATTCTCACTGGCAAGATTATCTGGAGGAAACCCACCAGCATTGGATGATTTTTCAGCCCGAATGCTTTACGACACCGAAAATCACAGAAACAAACTTCCCGTTTCCCGTCGAAACCTATCTCCTTGCCCAACACAGCGACGGTTTAGGCACCACCCAACTTATTCACAACCTTCGTCCTCAGCACGTAATCTTTATTCACGGCTCCCGAAACTACCTTCGTGATCTTACCAGTCTCGAAGAATTACAAAACCGCTATCACCTCCATCTTCCCCACGCCAACAAGGAGGTGGAACTTCACATTGGCAGCGAATTTATTCAACCGGCTGCCCCGCCAGAAGCCAGCTACGAAGGAGAAATTAAAGAAACGGAAAAAATTATTAACATTCAACTTCCTAGCAGTATCGTCAATGATCCCCGTTGGCACAATTTCTCTGATACTGGTTTAGTCAAAGCTCGTTGGCAAGGAGAAGAACTGGTCTTAAAAGGTTTATCACAAAAAGAAGTGATTACAGAAACTAGCGATGAAAAGCTCCCTCGCGATACTGCCAGTTGCGGCAACTGTCGCCACCGCAAACGTCAACATTGTCGTAACCCAGCTTCTCCTCTTTATGGCTTTCAGGTTACACCACAAGGATATTGCCCTGTGTTTGAACCCTTACCAGAAAATCAACAAGATTAATCTTGAGGAGAGTCGGGATTATTGGGAGGATTAGGATAAATCTGTTCAGCTTCAGGACAGTCATCAGAAACCAACGGATCCACATTAGAACGGATCACTGACGCTAGACGATGAGTAATGGAAGCAATACTTTCGAGACGAATAATTTCCTCCCAAGAGCTAATTTCTTCCTCTTCATCGACTTCATAACGCACCGTCACCAAGTCACCTTCTAAACTAACAATGCGTGCTTCCTCGATCCAGCGTTGTTGATCCCGCAAGAAAATGCAGACTTCACGACCTTCGTTACAAAATTGATGAATCTTGCGGTGTAGCATCGTTCTCTCCTGAGCCAATGGTATGTTTCTAGCGTTATTGATCAAGATACCTTGCGGATAAAATTTATTCCGAATTACGCTTCTATTTTGACATATTCAAGGTTTATTAGGACAAAAAAAATTAGCAGGGAGAAAATTCCCCCTGCTGTCGCATCTAAACTTCAATATTGCCTAGCTTAGTGGTTTTTGACTTCGGCTGTAGCGCGACTGAGCATAGCTTTCTGACGTTTTTTGAACTTCAGCACTTGATTTCGCATCAGGCTTCGTGCTTTCGTTGCTACAGGTTCTAACTTCGCGTTTGGCTTCACGGAAATATCAGAGGTATTAGTGGGATGAACCTGATAGGTAATGCCACGATAAGTTAAATTAGCTCGCGGCTGTAAAAATAATGGCTTTTTCGCACCGTGAAAGCGCCAGTCTAATCCGCGATATCGTCCAACAACTTCTTTGGACTGGGTTTCTAAGACAGGTGCATTTTTTTCGTATTGAGTACCACGATATGTAAGTTTCATGGGTTTCGCCTCCTAAGATATCTGTTGTGATCGGTTGAGGCGCGTTCCTTCGGGGAAAACCCTACTTCCGTCTTTCCAGCTTCAAACTTTCACTAGAAAGATGAACGATTTCATTCATTTCTGTATCTATTGTTACAATTTGCCGAGAGAATGTCAACTCTTAGGGGTTTTTTTTCCCAATCTGTAAAATTTATTTACATTTCAAAGACTTAGCTGATCGGCTCCATCTTGTTGTAGCGACTGGAAACTGCGAGTATTGGTGAGATCAAATTCTAGAGGGGTTAAAGTGACATAGTTTTGGCTAATTGCTTCCACATCGGTCAAAACATCTCTGGGTAAATCCTTGGCTTCGGGTTGGGGCATCTCCTCAATGACTTCTCCAGCTAACCAGTAATAGCTTTTACCTCGGGGATCAAGACGTTTTTCAAATTGTTCGATATAACGCCTTAACCCTTGTCGAGTTAGCATCACCCCTGCAATTTCTTCCTTGCTAACTGGGGGAATATTGACGCTGAGAAGCGTTCCTTTGGGAATCGGCGGTAATTTCTCTAATAATTGTTGAGCAACGATCGCTGCAGTAGTAAAGTCAGTTGCCGTATAACTCGCTAAACTCAGAGCAAGGCTAGGAATGCCATCAATTGTTCCCTCCATCGCCGCCGAGACGGTTCCCGAATAGAGAATATCAGTCCCTAAATTAGAGCCATGATTAATGCCGGAAAGAACAAAATCAGGCGGAGAGTCTAACACCGCACTTAAAGCAAATTTCACACAATCAGAGGGAGTTCCCGAGCAAGACCAAGCTGTCACCGCAGAATGAAATAAACTGTCCACCAAATTGGCGCGTATTGGCTGATGGAGGGTTAAACCATGTCCTGTTGCGGAACGTTCGCGATCGGGACACACCACTGTTACATCATATCCTGCTGTGGCGAGGGTATTAGCAAGAGTACGAACCCCCATCGCAAAAATGCCATCATCGTTGCTAATTAGCAATTTTGTCATAAAAAAATCAAATCAGTTTTCTTCTATCGCTTGCAAACGGGTAATTTTAAGGGTAAAGTCTCCCCCACCTGTTTTCCCAAAAGCACGTACACGAATAATATAACGCCCTGATTCACTGATGCGAGTAAATAAGAGGGAATTCGTCGTGCCATCGGGTCCGTCATCATTTTCGGCAACGGTTGTTCCATCAGAGGCAATGAGCCTTACAATCGTATCAAAATCCTCGGATTTGAGGTCGATTGAGATTTTATCTCCAGCTTCTAGGTCAACATAATAGTCTCGCGCAAACCCACCTTCTCCAGTGGGAATATCCTCGGCAGAAAGTTCATCGCTAATTTCCCGACTCATGGGCAACGGTATGGGATTATAGAGAGAAGACTGGGCTTTGACGGGAAAAAGAGAACTGGTAATTAAGAGTAATAGGGTTCCCAGAGAAATGTTCCAACGATACACGATAGTTATAAGGTAAAGACTAGGATTGACGGTACTTTAACGAAAACTGAGCCAAAAATCAATTGCGTTA
>CAZTXK010000045.1:10186-12963 GCA_964617275.1 uncultured Dactylococcopsis sp.
ATTGTGCGCCTTTTTTTTGAAGGAACTGCGGAGATTGGGGGCGTTTTATCTCCTAACTTTGAGCATACTGTCCTATTTTTGCAAGTTAGAACCTTTTTTATGGTTTCTTTTGTGGGATTAATCGCTTGGCGGATTTATCCGAAAGCCTTTTTAGAGATTAAGGATAGTGGCGTAGGCTTAAAATCTCCGATTCTGAGTGGCAGTATTTATTTTGTTACCGTTATTTTACTCTATCTAGGGATTGGTAATATTCCCACGGGGATTGCTATTACCTTATTTTTTATCCATCCCGCGATCGCGCTGTTATTGGGATGGCGGTTTAATCAAGAAAAACCCACGCTTTTCCGTTGGCTGATTATTAGCGGTGTCATTCTCGGCTTAATTTTAGTCACCCCTAACTTACAAGCAGATTTATCCTCACAGTTTATATTTGGAAGTTTATGCGCCTTAGGAGCAGGAATTGGCTTTGCCCTCTATGCAACTGTGGCTCAGAGAGCTTTAATCCAGTTTCATCCTCTTTCCTTTTCCCTCGTTACCTTTACCCTGCTTTTTCTCTTATCCAGTTTGACGGTTTTATTAATGAGGATTGAGATTCCGACAGCACTTTTAGTTCCCGTCATTTTGTGGAGTTTCGGATCAGGTTTAGTTACCGTTGGGGGGTTAGTCTGTACCAATATCGGGATTCGCTTAGTCGGCGCACCGACAGCTACCCTCATTGGTTCAAGCGAGCCAATTCTCACTGCGATTTTAGCCTGGCTAATCTTACAAGAGAATTTAGAAATCAGACAAATTGCTGGGATTATTATAGTGACGCTTTTTATTGCGGGATTAGGAATGGAAAAGCAAGGATCAGCTTTCCACCGGAACGGATCTTAAAAGACGCTCAATGATCATTTTTTCTTTTCTTCCTCCAGCCGTAATTAAACGATGAGAGAGAACATAGGGGGCGAGAAATTTAACATCATCCGGGATGGCATAGTCTCTTCCTTCTAAGAAAGCAAGAGCTTGTGCGGTACGTTGTAGAGAAACTGCACCGCGAGGGCTAACCCCTAAGGTGACATCTTCATCGTCTCGGGAAGCGCGAACCAGACTTAAAATATATTGCTGGAGAGGAGTCGCAACTTTCACTTCTAAAACCTGTTGCTGTAACGTTAGAATGTCTTGCGGTGACAGAGAAGTCGGTAAATCTTCAACCTTATTTCCTTGATTCTGTAGCATTTGTAACTCTTCTTCGGCAGTGGGATAGCCTAAACTGAGAGAAATGGCAAAGCGATCCATTTGCGCTTCCGGCAGGGGAAAGGTTCCCTGATACTCCACTGGATTTTGAGTGGCAATGACAAAAAAGGGATCTGCGACGAGACGAGTTTCCCCATCAACTGTCACTTGCTGTTCTTCCATCACTTCTAAAAGTGCGGATTGGGTTCTTGGCGTGGCGCGGTTAATCTCATCAGCGAGGAAAATATTGGCAAAAATCGGGCCCGGAACAAATTCAAAAATTTGATCGCGCTGATTCCAAATACTGGTTCCGGTTACGTCAGAGGGGAGTAAGTCGGGAGTGCATTGGATGCGTTGAAATTTACCGTTAATGGAACGAGCCAGAGATTTCGCCAGTAAAGTTTTTCCTACCCCTGGAACATCTTCTAGTAAAACATGACCGCCACTGAGAAGCGCCACCATGACTAGGCGAACGGAGGTTTCTTTCCCGATAAAAAATTGGGCAATATTCTCTGTCAGGTTTTGAATCTGGTCTCTCATAAGTTTGGGATTAGTAAGGTGGATGCTTGTTCACAATCGCGTGTGATTTGGGCTTTCAGTTCGTCAAGGGAAGAAAATTTCTCTTCTGGACGTAGGAACTGTTTGATGGCAACATTGAGGGTATGGGAATATAAGTCTCCTGTCCAGTTTAAGAGATGAATTTCTATTGTGGGATGTTTCCCGTTGACTGTGGGGCGCATTCCAATGTTCATTACCGCCGCTTGCGGATCAAGGATGGGATAAGTGGTACTGGTCACTTCTACAGCGTAAACTCCGTAACGAGGAATGAGCTTATTACGGTCTGGAACAAGGTTAGCGGTGGGAAAGCCAATGGTGCGCCCTCGTTTTTCTCCTGTTGTTACTGTTCCTGTAAGCGTATAGGATCGTCCTAAAAGTTCGTTAGCGAGGGTAATATTCCCTGCATTGAGAGACTCACGAATTCGAGAACTACTAATTCGTTGTTGTTGATTGGTTTCGAGGCGCACGATATTAACCGTGATATTGTCTGTAAGCGCGATCGCGCTTAGGTTTTCGGCAGTTCCTTGGCGTTGATACCCAAATCGAAAATCCTCGCCAACACTAATATAAGACGGTTTGAGTTTTGCTATCAAAATATCTTTAACAAAGGATTCGGGAGACAGAGAGGCTAATTCCTGATTAAAGGGTAATAAGACTAATTGTTCTACCCCTAAGGCTTTGAGACAGCTAATTTTCTCCTCTAAGGGGGTTAATAGAGAACAAGATTCACCACTAAAGTATTCTCTGGGATGCGGATCAAAGGTGACAACAGTGGAACGAACCGACTGCTGTAACACTGGCTTAATCACATTTTGGTGTCCACGGTGAACACCATCAAAATTACCAAGCGCGATCGCGCTCGGCGTTAAAGCTCGTTCTGGGTTTGAGGTAATCCACACAGGGGGAACTAAAAATTATTCTTGGCTCTAGGAATAACACTGGAGAAACCCAGCACTTCCCTGCTTATTGTCCCTTATTCTTTCAGCATCTTCAACAATTTCTTA
>CAZTXK010000046.1:0-8902 GCA_964617275.1 uncultured Dactylococcopsis sp.
CTTAATCTGGGCAATTTCATGGGCAATATTAATCAAATCAGCCAAGGCGACTTGGGTATCTTGATTCTGTTTCCCAGAGTCAGGTTCATATCGCTCTAAATAGACGCGCAAGGTAGCCCCATGAGTTCCCGTACCTGAGAGACGAAACACGATGCGCGAACCATCTTTAAAAACAATTCGGATGCCTTGCTTTTCGGCGGTACTGCCATCAATAGGGTCAGTGTAGCTAAAATCATCCGCTAAGGCGATTTCATAACCCTTAAACTGCTTCCCGGGTAACTTTCCAAAAGCAGAACGCAGATTATCTATTAAAGTATTAGCCGACGCTTTATCAACTTCCTCGTAGTCGTGACGGGAATAGTAGGTGCGCCCGTAGGTTTGCCAATGTTCTTTGACAATTTCCTCCACGCTTTGTCCGCGTTTAGCGATGATATTTAACCAGAATAAAACCGCCCAGAGTCCGTCTTTTTCTCGAACATGGTTAGAACCCGTACCAAAACTTTCTTCCCCACAGAGAGTAACTTTTCCCGCATCAAGGAGATTACCAAAGAATTTCCAGCCAGTGGGAGTTTCATAGCAGTTGATTCCCAATTGTTTCGCGACGCGATCTGCAGCTTGAGAGGTGGGCATCGATCGCGCTACCCCTGTAATTCCCTTCGCATATCCCGGAACTAAGGTTGCATTTGCTGCCAAAATCGCCAAACTATCACTAGGGGTAACAAAAAAGCCACTGCCCAAAATCATATTGCGATCGCCGTCGCCATCAGAAGCCGCGCCAAAGTCAGGCGGATTATCCCCATACATGGTTTCCACTAACTCTCGGGCATACACTAAATTGGGATCAGGATGGCCGCCGCCAAAATCTTCTAACGGTTCACCATTGCGCACGGTTCCGGCTGGGGCATTTAATCGGCGTTCAAAAATTTCTTTAGCATAGGGGCCAGTTACGGCATGGAGGGAATCCATCACCATGCGGAACTCGCTACTTAACAACTCGCGAATGGCACCAAAATCAAAAATGGAAGCCATTAAATCAGCATAGGCTTCCACTGCATCCACCACTTCCACCGTCATTTCACCGAGTTTATATTCCCCCTGCTGATCGAGATTAATTTCCCCAGCATCAAGGATTTTATACTCGCTAATCTCTTTACTTTTAGCAAAAATCGCCTCGGTGACATCAGCAGGCGCGGGGCCACCATTACGAGTATTAAATTTCACGCCAAAATCTCCCTCTGGTCCACCGGGGTTATGACTTGCCGATAAAATAATGCCGCCAAACGCTTGATATTTACGGATGAGACAGGAGGCAGCCGGGGTAGATAGGATTCCCCCTTGTCCCACTAAAACTCGTCCCACACCGTTCGCTGCCGCCATTTTGAGAATGGTTTGAATGGCAGTGCGGTTGTAATAGCGACCATCGCCACCTAAGACTAAACGTTGTCCTTGGTAGTTGTCTTGGCTATCAAAAATGGACTGGATGAAGTTTTCTAAGTAGTGAGGGGTTTGAAAGGTGGGAACTGCTTTACGGAGTCCAGAGGTTCCCGGTTTTTGGTCATCAAAGGGTTGCGTTTTAACCGTACGAATATCCATATAATTTTCTTGAATAGCAATCATCAATTAGCTTATCGTTATTTGTGATCCCGTGATGTAATCCAGATTGCCTTTAGCTTCTGGCAGCGGATTTCACTCGCGCTTCTTTGGCGATGGGAACCGTAAAGTGGAATTGGGTGCCATTATTTTTCCCCTTGGATTCTGCCCAAATTTCTCCTCCCCATTTGTTCACGATTTGACGGCAAATCGCTAATCCTAACCCTGTTCCCCCCGTGGTTCGTTGTAGCGCCCCTTCTTCTTGATAAAAACGGTCAAACACCGTTTCTAGACGGGAAGGTTCAATTCCTCGCCCGGTGTCAGCGACGGTTACTTGAACCGCATTTCCTGATTGCGGAGTTGCCGAAACAGTTATCTTACCGTCTTTGTCGGTAAACTTACAAGCGTTATCGAGGAGTTTGGATAAGACTTCCACTAGCCATTCGCCATCGACATAAGCAAGGGGAAGCTCTTCTTTGGTTTGATTTTCAATGGTGGGAAGGGGGCTTTCTGTATTGTGTCCGCGAATATTACTGAGAGATAATTCAATACATTCCTCCACAGACATGGGTTCTGGGTTCCATTCAATGCGACCGCTTTCGAGGCGAGAGAGAGTGAGAAAATCTTGAACCAAGCGACGCATCCGTTCTGCATCATTCATCGCCGTGGATAACATCACCTGTCGGAGTTCTTCCGACATATCAGGTTCACTCATGAGGCTTTCTAGGCAGACTTGAATTGTGGAGAGGGGGGTACGGAGTTCGTGTCCAGTAATAGCGACGAGGTTAGAACGGGTTTGTTCGAGGGCTTCGAGTTGTTCATTCAGGTTTTCTAAATTGGCATAGGCTTCGGCTTGGGTAAGGGCGAGTCCAATTTGCGGCGCGATCGCTTCGACTAGTTCAATATCGTTGTCATCCCAAGGATTGCCGTTTTCTTGACAATGATGGAGTTCAATCATCCCAATAACCTCCCCTTGATAAAGGAGGGGAACCAGTAGCCAGCTTTCAATTTGATTTTCTTTGACAAGAGAGGATAATAGGGGGCTTTCTTGAATTGTCGTTTCCAGGTTCGTATTTTGGATATAAAGGGGGGCTCTGTTTTCTCGAACCTGTTGTAACAGTAGATTGTCAGCAACCGGCCAAGTTTCTTCTTTAACGGAGACCACATGAGGGTGTAAAAATTCATGTTTAATTTTCGCTGCAGTGGTTTGAGAACGACAGCGATAAACGAGGCAACGCGAAGCGGACAGGGTTTCTCCCAATTCTTGCACGGTAATTTCTAAAATTTCGTGGATATCGAGAGATTGGCGAATGGCATTGGTCAGCGATCGCAGCAATCTTTCTTTTTCCTCTTTTTGCGCGATCGAGCTATAAGCACGAATCAGACGATATTGCCCAGCTTGCAAATGGGTTAAAAGCCTTTCTACAAAGGGATCAGGCTGTGCTTTAGTTTCTTCTGCTGATGGCGTGGGGAGGGGTTGACAATAACGTTCACGGGCAGTTGCAATTTGTTCTGATAATTCAGGGCGATAGTGTAACACTTTTTCTAGCAAGAAAGAAGCTGTAGTTTGGGCGACTTCTTCATCAAATGTCCAAATGCCTTCAAACCGTCTTGCTGAGTCAACAGAAACCGCTTGCCGATTTTCAGGGGGCGAACATTCTCGACAAACTAAACAACTGGTAAAGGTTTTGCCAATGACCACCAGATGCCATTCATTTTTTAAAGTATCTTCCGCGGCAAAGTTAATGGTTGTCGAACGATTATTCTCCCCACTAAAGGAGGTATCTGGGGCAGAAAAAATATAAATGTGATCGCTTGTTTTTCCCAGTCGCCGATAGCGGTGGGCTTCTTGGCGATAAAATCGTTCTTGTTGAAAGCTGGCGATCACCAGTGGGGAATCGGAACTTGCTAAAACCTGATCCTCCATGGCATGGGAAAGAGCCGTCAAGGAGGATTTAAAATAAATTTGAGTTCGCAAGCGAGGGAGTGTGTTTAATAACTCCGCCACCAAAGAAGTCGATCTGTCCATTAACAGGGGTCGCTATTTTTTCTCCATCACCAAACGCAGCTCCCCAAATTGGGGAAACGCCTCTTTAATCTATCCTACAAAAAAACAGCCTGAGCGAGCAGTTTTTTCTGGCTTGGCTTTTTCCACCTTAATTTAAAAGTCCTTGTTGTCCTAATAAGAGTTCTCGCAAGAGCGTGAAAATTCCCACCCAAATAATGGGGGTAATATCAACCCCCCCAATGGGAGAGACAATTTTCCGTAAGGGGGCTAAAAAGGGTTCGGTGGGATAGGCGACTAAGCTATAGGGGAATTGTTTTAAGTTAATTTTAGGATACCAAGTGAGAACAATGCGGAAAATAAACAGAACGGTCATTATTGCTAAAAATAGCCCTAAACTCCAATTCACAAGTGTTGATAATTCCATGAAGCAATTATTAAAATTATTAATAAGTACAGTTGAAGTCGAATTGATCTTGGCTTTCAAGCAGAGAAAACATTTTCCCTGTTATCCTGTAAAGTAGCATAGGGATTATTCCTGTAACAAATCATTAAATCAGCCAATTAACTATGACACCATCTTTAGCAAATTTCCTTTATAGCTTACTCGCAGGAACGCTAATTGTTGTAATTCCGGCAACAGTGGCGCTGGTTTTCATTAGCTGGAAAGACCGCGTTCGTCGCTCCTAAGCGATTATTGTTTTCAGTAATTAGGCTTGTCCAGGGGAGGGAGTTGAACCAAGCGTTCCTGAATCCCCTGGACAGCTTTTATGGGTTACTCTAACGGAAAATAGGCATTACCATAGAAAAAGAACCTTCCTTTAAAACCACAAGCGAAACCAAGGAGCAGAACAATGGTAAACTTTGGGCTGAACTCAGCCAGTATTCTCGGAATCTTTCTGGCGGTTGCGGGAGCGTCTTTATATTTTATGCGCTCTTTTCGCCCAGAATTGTCACGAGATCAAGATATTTTCTTTGCCGCAGTGGGATTACTTTGCGGTTTTATTCTTTTATTCCAAGGGTGGCGACTGGATCCGATTTTACAATTTGGTCAGTTTTTACTCACTGCTATGGCGGTTGCGTTTGGAGTGGAGACGATTCGGTTACGCGCTGCCACTACAGAACAGGCAAAACGCAGTGCTCCCACTGTAGATCGCGATCGCCGTGCTAGTAAGGTTTATCGCGCAGAAATTGACGATATGGAACCCTCTTTTGAAGAGGAAGAACCGGTAGATAGTCGCCGTCGCTTACGAGGAACCACCACTGAACGATCTTCTCGCAGCGATCAGTATGAAGAGGAGTCCCCGCGCCCGGGTAGAAGTCGCTCTAGTCGCAGTCGTCGGTCATCTTCTCCTCGTCCGAGTAGTCGGACAAGTTCTGATTTCTACGACTATGATGAAGATTCTTATGAGGAAGAACCCCAAGCTCGCTATGATCGTCGTCGCAATGAGTTAGACGAAGAAGATACCGACGAGTATTTACCGCCCCGTCGCCCCCGTCGTGATGAATCATCGGGTTCCTCTCGTCCCAGACGTAAACCCCGTTCTCGGGAAGAAGAACCCAGACGCAGTTCTGAGCCTCCTGTCCGTTCTCGTCCGCCAGTCAATCGCAGTTCTTCTCGTCGTCGTCCTTCCCCACCTCGGGAAGATTATGTGGATTATAAACCCATTGATCCCCAAGATGATAAGGACGAACCTGATGATCGCGATCAGTTTGATTATTAATCTGAGACCCCTGATTCGATCTTGGCTTGGGAGAAAAAATATTCGAAAAGGACTGAGTTGGGGAGTGGGAGTCAGTGCAATAAGTCTCCTTGCTGCTTGTGGTTCTCCTGAACTTCCCCAAGGCTCAGCAGGAATTAATAGTCGCTATAATGACCAAGAACCCAGTTTAAGTGGCAATGGGCGTTATTTAACTTGGGTATCAGGTCGTAGTGGTCGCCATCAAATCTTACTATATGATCTGTCTCAAGAGCAGTTTGTCCCTTTACCCGGTTTAGATTCCGATCAGGCACTACAGGAAAGCCCCAGTTTGAGCGTAACGGGGCGTTATTTAGTTTATTTAGTCAGTCGCAAGGGTCGCCCGGCGATTGCCTTATATGATCGGATTGCCGAAGAAACAGAAATTTTAACCGAGTCCTATCCCCATTGGGTTCGTAACCCCAATATTAGCGATAATGGGCGTTATGTTGTCTTTGAAACCGCCCGTCGCGGTCAATGGGATATCGAAATGCTAGATCGCGGTCCCAATGTTGAGCCTGATTTAGAAGAAGGAGCAGAAATTAATCAAAGAGGGAACTAGGGTTTGCTGTATTTGTCATTGGTCATTGGTCATCGGTAGGGGCGAACGGCCGTTCGCCCGTACTCATCATTAGTCATTGGGCTACAAAGGACGAAGGACAAATAACTAAGGACGAATCCCAAAAATCCCCCAAGATGGGGGAAGAAAAAATTTAGACTTTTAAATTCTGGGTAATTCGTTTCATTGCTTCATTGACATTTTCCCGGCTGTTAAAGGCAGAAATGCGGAAATAGCCTTCGCCCGCTGCCCCAAAACCAGAACCGGGCGTTCCCACAATGTTGGCGGCGTTCAGCAACTTATCAAATAAATCCCAACTCGACAGTCCATCCGGGGCTTGCACCCAAATATAGGGGGCGTGAATCCCGCCATAAACGGTTAATCCGGCGGCAGTGAGTTTTTCCCGAATAATTTTGGCGTTTTCGAGATAGAAGTTAATCAGGGCTTTTACTTCTTTTTGTCCTTGTTCGGAGTAAACTGCCTCGGCTCCGCGTTGTACAATGTAGGAAACCCCATTAAATTTGGTGGAGTGACGGCGATTCCAAAGTTGCCACAGTTGAACCTCAGAGCCATCAGAAGCCTTGGCGGTTAGGGGTTTGGGAATGACGGTAAAAGCACAGCGAGTTCCTGTGAAACCAGCATTTTTGGAGAAAGAGCGAAATTCGATCGCGCAATCTTTTGCCCCTTCTACTTCATAAATTGAATGAGGGAGACTCTCATCAGTAATATAGGCTTCATACGCTGCATCAAATAAAATAAGTGCATCCACAGATTTAGCATAATTAACCCACTCCTGTAGATGTTCTTTGGTGGCAACTGCCCCAGTGGGATTATTAGGAAAGCAGAGATAAATTAAATCCACATTCTGATCATGGGGAATTTTTGCGGTAAAGTTATTTTCGGCAGTGATGGGAATGTAGAGGAGTCCCTCATATTTTCCTTCTTCATTGGCTTCCCCAGTATGCCCTGCCATGACGTTTGTATCCACATAAACGGGATAAACGGGATCAGTCACCGCGATCGCGTTATCATCCCCTAAAATATCTAGGATATTCCCTGTATCAGATTTTGATCCCTCAGAAATAAAAATCTCCGACGCATCAATATCACAGCCACGGTTTTGGTAATCATGGGATGCAATTTTTTCTCGCAGCCAAGGATAGCCTTGTTCGGGGCCGTATCCTTTAAAGGTAGCGCGATCGCGCATTTCTTCCACCGCTTTGGACATCGCATCACAGCACGCTTGCGGGAGCGGTTCGGTGACATCCCCTATTCCCAATTTAATAATATCGGCATTGGGATTTTCCTCAGCAAACTGATTCACCCGTCTGGAAATCTCAGGAAACAGATAGCCTGCTTTTAGTTTCAGATAATTTTCGTTAATTTTCACCATAGGAATAACTTTACTGCACTAACAATCAACCTCGCTAACTTCCCAGTCTATCTCATCAGTAGCCCCCCATCCTTGCTAAATTAGAGAAAGACATTATAATCGAAACTCCTATAAAATTAACCCCCTATGTTTGATGCCCTCTCAGAAAGTTTAGAATCAGCTTGGAAAAAACTGCGCGGTCAAGATAAAATCACCGCCAACAATATTAAACCTGCCCTGCAAGAAGTTCGGCGTTCCCTCCTCTCTGCAGATGTCAACTTACAAGTTGTCAAAAACTTCATCGCCGATGTGGAAAAAGCCGCCCAAGGCGCAGACGTAATTTCTGGAGTACGCCCTGACCAGCAATTCATCAAAATTGTCAACGATGAACTGGTCAAGGTAATGGGAGAAAGCAATGTTCCCCTCGCCGAAGCCGACACTCCCCCCACCATTATTCTCATGGCAGGGTTACAAGGAACGGGGAAAACCACCGCCACAGCTAAACTTGCCCTTCATCTGCGTAAACAGGAGCGTAGTTCCTTAATGGTAGGAACTGACGTATATCGTCCCGCTGCTATTGATCAATTAAAAACTCTTGGCGAACAAATAGACGTTCCTGTATTTGAAATGGGAACGGAAGCCAATCCCGTAGAAGTCGCCCAGAAAGGCATCGAGAAAGCGCAAGCCGAAGGAATTAATACCGTCATCATTGACACCGCCGGACGCTTGCAAATTGACCAAGACATGATGGCGGAACTCATTAGCATTAAAAATGCGGTGTCTCCCCATGAAGTCTTGTTAGTGGTGGATGCCATGACTGGACAAGAAGCCGCCAGTCTTACTGCTACTTTCCATGAACAAGTGGGCGTTACTGGGGCAATTTTAACCAAACTCGATGGCGATACTCGCGGGGGGGCGGCGTTATCCGTGCGCCAAGTTTCGGGACAACCCATTAAATTTATTGGGGTCGGGGAAAAAGTAGAAGCCCTGCAGCCGTTTTACCCCGAAAGAATGGCATCTCGTATTCTCGGAATGGGCGATGTGGTTTCTCTGGTAGAAAAAGCCCAAGAAGAAATCGACATGGCAGATGCCGAAGCCATGCAGGCGAAAATGATGGAAGCGCGGTTTGACTTTAACGACTTCCTGAAACAGATGCGCCTGTTGAAAAATATGGGATCATTCGGCAGTGTGATGAAAATGATTCCGGGGATGAATAAACTCAGTGGCTCTGATTTAGAAAAAGGAGAAAGTCAACTCAAGCGCACTGAGGCGATGATTAATTCCATGACCAAGGAAGAACGGGAACAACCGGAATTATTATCGAAATCTCCTAGTCGTCGTCGCCGTGTCGGAAAAGGAGCCGGACATGAACAAAAAGACGTGGAAAAACTGGTCAATGACTTCACCAAAATGCGTTCTATGATGCAACAGATGGGACAAGGGAATATGGAGATGCCTGGTATGGGGGGAATGTTTGGCGGTGGCGGCGGTCAACCGCAACCCGGGTTTCGACAACCAGCCGGTGCTGGCAAGAAGAAGAAAAAGAAGAAGAAAAAGAAAGGTTTTGGGGAATTATGATCTCTCCTTCAGGTGGTGAGAGAGGGAGATGGGGAGATGGGGAGATGGGGAGATGGGGA
>CAZTXK010000046.1:9002-12847 GCA_964617275.1 uncultured Dactylococcopsis sp.
TGGGGAGATGGGGGAGATTTTGGTAGCTTTTTTCTTTCTAAAGAGACCAATTAATTAAAAATTATAAATTTTAAGGCTTTTCTTTTCCTTGAAGGTTATTTTAGATTTAAAGTTAAAAATTACCAGTAAAACGCTAACAACGAAGCTATGACCACAACTGCGCTAGGGAAATCCCCCTTAACTTCTCGTTTAGTCAACGGAATTTTAAGCATTAAACCCATTTATGCCTTAGCTAAATCACGGGCGCGACAAATGATGATTAAACGTGCTGAGGAAATTGGGGTTCCTTGGCGCGATCGCGTTGCCGAATTGAAACAACATAATTGGGAAGAAGAACTGGCTTCTATTCAAAATCCCCAGATCAATTATCCCGACTATTATCTTACGTCTTTCCATGCCTATGAGAAAGGGAATTTAAGTTGGGATGCCGCCTTAGAAGTGGAAGTCGCCGCCTATGCGGTTCATGCCAAATTATGGGGAGATACCGGGGCTAATGGCGATCGCCGCTTGCGAGACAGTTATCATCAAGTTTTAAAACAAGAACTCCCTGAGTTTAACCCCAGCGCGATCGCTGATTTAGGATGCAGTGTTGGCATGAGCAGTTTTGCCCTACAAGAGCAATATCCTAACGCTAAGGTTACAGGCATCGATCTCTCTCCTTACTTTCTGTCAGTGGCTCAATATCAAGGGAGAGAGAAAGGATTTAATATCCAATGGCATCATGCTCAAGCCGAAGACACCCAATTAGCCAGTAACCGGTTTGATCTGGTTTCTGCTTTTCTCATCTTCCACGAACTGCCTCAAAACGCCGCCAATGCAATTTTTGCAGAAGCGAAACGACTTCTCAAGCCTGGAGGATATTTCTGCTTAATGGACATGAATCCGCGATCGCCGGTTTATGAAAAAATGCCTCCCTATGTCTTTACGCTACTTAAAAGCACCGAACCTTATCTAGACGAATACTTTACTCTCGATTTAGACCAAGCACTGATCAATGCTGGCTTAGAAGCCCCCAAAATTATTCCCAATAGTCCTCGTCATCGGACAGTGATTTCACAGCGACCTGAGAGTGAATAGAGCTGTATTTAAAAATCGATCTGAATTCTGTAGCACTGAATACAAAAAAAAACCTAAGTCAGTCTCTAGGATGAGTCGAGAGCATGTAATGTAGATCAGGAAAACTTTAAGGAAAAGACAAATGCCAGAAACACCCCAAGAAGTCCTGCGAATGATTCAGGACGAGGATATTAAAATTATTGACCTCAAATTCATCGACTTACCCGGAATTTGGCAACACTTCTCCATTTATCGCAGCGAGTTAGATGAAGACTCTTTTACCGATGGCGTTCCTTTTGATGGTTCCAGTATTCGGGGCTGGAAATCCATTAATGAATCGGACATGATGATGGTTCCCGATCCGACAACAGCTTGGATCGATCCTTTCATGAAAGAAAAAACCCTCAGCATGATCTGCTCCATTAAAGAGCCGCGGACTGGGGAATTTTATGATCGCGATCCGCGTACCGTTGCCCAAAAAGCTATTGATTATCTCATTTCCAGTGGCATTGGCGATACTGCCTTTTTCGGCCCCGAAGCTGAATTTTTCATCTTTGATGATGTTCGCTTCGACCAAACCTATAACGAAGCCTTTTACCATGTCGATAGCATTGAGGGACGTTGGAACTCCGGACGAGAAGAAGCTGGCGGTAACTTAGGCTATAAACCTCGTTATAAAGAAGGGTATTTCCCTACCTCTCCCACAGACAGTTTCCAAGATATGCGAACGGAAATGCTATTAACAATGGCAGACTGTGGGGTTCCCATTGAAAAACACCACCACGAAGTGGCAAGCGGTGGACAGGGCGAACTAGGTTTCCGCTTTGCAACCATGGTCAAGGCAGCGGATTATTTGATGACTTATAAATATGTCATTAAAAATGTTGCCAAGAAATACGGGCGCACTGTAACCTTCATGCCCAAGCCTATCTTTAACGATAACGGTTCGGGGATGCACGTTCACCAATCTGTTTGGAAAGATGGACAGCCCTTATTCTGGGGACAAAACGGTTACGCGAATCTTAGCGACACTGCTCGCCATTATATCGGAGGTCTTCTCAAACACGCGCCTGCTGTTTTGGCTTTCTCTAATCCTTCTACTAACTCTTACAAGCGATTAGTCCCCGGTTTTGAAGCCCCAGTGAACTTAGTTTACTCCCAAGGGAATCGTTCTGCGTCAGTTCGCATTCCGCTTAGTGGAGGCAATCCGAAAGCAAAACGACTAGAGTTCCGTTGTCCTGATGCCACTTGTAACCCCTATCTTGCTTTTGCTGCCATGCTTTGTGCTGGAATTGATGGCATCAAAAATAAAATTGAGCCACAAGAACCTTTAGATGTAGATATCTACGATCTCAGCCCCGAAGAGTTAAATAAGATTCCTTCCACTCCCAGTTCTCTCGAAGCGGCGTTAGAAGCGTTAGAAGAGGATCATCAGTTCTTGATTGATGGCGGTGTCTTTACTCAAGAGTTTATCTATAACTGGATTGAGTATAAGTTGGATAATGAAGTGAACCCGCTTCGCTTACGTCCGCATCCCTACGAGTTTGCTCTCTATTATGATGCTTAATCGGAAATCGGCAACTTTAATCATGTCTTAGGGTTAAGCAGAGTTAAGCATGACATTTCCCCCTCTCACTAGGAGGGGGATTATTATTGGTTATATGGAATTAATAATTAGCGGCTAAATCAACGAGGCGATTACTATATCCCCATTCATTATCATAATAAGAAAGAATTTTGACAAAGTTACTTGCCATGACTTTGGTTGAGCCTAAATCAACAATAGAAGAATGAGGATCAGCGACACAATCAGAGGAAACTAACGGTAACTCACTGGTGTCTAAAATCCCCTGCATTTTTTCTTGAGCATAGTTTTTGAAAGCCGTATTAATGTCTTCGACGGTGACAGATTGTCCTAACATGGCATTCAAATCAACCACAGAACCCGTGGGGGTGGGAACTCTTAGTGCAATCCCATCCAGTTTCCCTTTTAGTTGCGGTAAGACTAAGCCTACCGCACTGGCGGCTCCGGTGCTGGTTGGGACAATATTTTGAGCTGCGGTGCGTCCTCGTGTCCAGTTGGGGTGCGCCATATCGACAATTTCTTGATCGGCGGTATAAGCATGAACGGTGGTCATCCAGCCCTTTTCAATGCCAAATTCTTTGTCGAGGATGTCAGCAATGGGGGCGAGACAGTTGGTGGTACAAGAGGCAGCGGAAATGACGCGATCGCGCTCGGGATCAATACTATTTTCATTCACGCCATAAACAACGGTCGGCACATCTCCCCCTTTCGCTGGTGCGCTGATAACCACCCGTTTCGCACCCGCTTTAACGTGCATTCCTGCTTTTTCTGCGGTTCGGAACACTCCTGTAGATTCGATCACCACATCAATTGCCATATCTTGCCAAGGTAAAGCAGAAGGGTCTTTTTCTGCCAAAATAGGAATCGATTTCCCATCAACCACTAATCCTTGCTCATTGTGAGAAACTTCCCCTGGAAAGCGACGATAAACGGAGTCATACTTTAACAGGTAAGCCGCTTGATCAAGGGGAAGGGCAATATCATTAATGGCAACAACTTCTACTTTCGGATGAGAGTGAGCAATCCGCATGAAAGCCCGTCCAATGCGACCAAATCCGTTAATTGCAACTCGTGCCATGGTTATTCTCCAGATTATCAGCTAATAAGTATTTTTGCTCCCTTCTGCCTAGTATATCCGTAGCAACCATGACAAATCACCATTCTGAACAATTGGCGCTGCATTTAGATCCCCCCAACCCCCCTT
>CAZTXK010000047.1:0-10667 GCA_964617275.1 uncultured Dactylococcopsis sp.
GAGAAAATGACCAATTTTCTGCGCGGCTTCTTCTAATTTAGTTGCCTCTCTTACTAATGCCATGCGAACATAGCCTTCTCCAGACTTCCCAAATCCCGAACCGGGGGCTAAAGCCACCCCTGTTGCTTCTACTAGCTGAGTGCAAAAGTCCATGGAATTTCCTTGCCAACTGTCGGGAATTTTTGCCCAGAGGTACATGGTGGCGTTGGGGGTGGGAACATTCCAGCCCACTTTTTTGAGGGCGTTAACGAGAAGATCACGGCGATGTTCAAAGGTATCAACGGTTTTTTGGATGCTACTTTGATCCCCCTCTAAAGCCGCGATCGCGCCATTGAGAATCCCCCGATACTGATTAAAATCAATCACTGACTTCACTTGACGCAGGGCAAGAATTAAATCGGCATTTCCCACAGCAAAGGCAATGCGAAAACCGCCCATATTATAGGACTTGGAAAAGGTAAAAAACTCGATGGAAATTTCTTTATTGCGATCCGCCTGTAAGATAGAGGGGGCAGGAGGAGAGCCGGAAAAGACCATATCGCCATAGGGAAAATCATGGACAAGCGCGATCGCGTTTTCCTGACAAAATTGCACCGCCTCCTCAAAAAAGGATAACGGCGCTAAAGCAGCAGTAGGGTTATGAGGATAACTCAGCACCATCATCTGGGCTTTCTCCCGTACCTCAGGAGGGATATCGGCAAAAACAGGGAGAAAGTTATTTTCCGCCAACGTGGGCAACCAATAAATTTCCCCTCCTGCTAAATGAATGCCCCCCGAGTGAGACGGATAACTGGGGTCTTGTAATAGAGCAATATCCCCCGAATCCAGTAACGCTAACGGAAGATGCGCCGTTCCTTCCTGACAACCAATTAGCGTCAAAACTTCTGTTTCTGGGTCAACCCTAACCCCATATTTCCCCTCAAACCAATTTGCCACCGCCTTGCGAAAAGGCTGTGTACTCTGAAAAAGAGCATAACCATGGGTATCGGGATCATAAAGAGACTCTTTTATCGCCTCTAAAACATGATCCGCTGCCGGTAAATCCGATGATCCTAGGGAGAGATCAATCACTTCTTTTCCCGCCGCTTTTGCCCTTGCTTTTGCCGCATCCATATCAGCAAAGACATTCCGGCGTAAAGGTTGGAGACGTTGAGCAAATTTCATGGTTAGTTATTGGTTATTAGTTAAGACAGAAACTGCTCGATATTGGCTTTTAACTTATCTTTGGTAATCGCCCCTTCATGAGACCATTGCACCTGATCATTTTGAATTAATCTTAATGCCGGCACTCCTTCTACTTGGTAGGTTTTCACCGCTTCTGGATTGGGATCAACTTCTAGTTTTAACACCTTCACTTGATCGCCGCATTCTTCCGCGACTGCCTCCACAGCAGGAGAAACTAAACGACACGGGCCACACCAAGAAGCCCAAAAATACAGCAGTACCGGTTGATTCGCCTGAGAAATTTCTTGAGTTACTTCCGAATCTGTGGTAGTGGTTAAATTGCTCATAAAACTATTTTTTTTATCGCTTCACCAATAAAAATATTAAAGGATAGAGGGGTAGCAGGGTAAAAAACTACAATCTCCCCTCTTTTTCCTAATCACATCCTACTGCCAAACCATGGACTTTTAACCATCCAACTGTTTCCGTAACTCCTCTAACTCCGAATCCGTTATTTCGCTATCGCTGGCAGCTTCTTGATTCTGACTTTCGCTCTTTTGACTCTGACTTGGGGTTGACTCTGAGCTACTCGTGCTAGGTTGTTCACTTTCTGGTAACGACTGTTGATTTTGAGACGATCCCGAAAGTTGAGCTTTCATCGCCGCTAACTCATCATCAACATCACTTCCCGATTCGAGTTGGGCAAACTGATCCTCAATGCCACCGCCTTCACCAGCTAATTCAGCAGCCGCTTGTCCGGTGGCTTCCATTTCGGTGACTTTTTCTTCCATGCGTTCAAAGGCACTCATGGCATTGCTATTACTCATATTGCCCACTTGCTCTTGTAATTGCTCATTTGCCTTGGCTGCTTTCATACGCGCCCCAAGCATTTCTTTCTTCGTCTTGGCTTCTGAAATTTTACTTTCCAGAGCAATTAAAGACTTTTTGAGAGTATCAACTTGGCTTTTTTGTTGATCAACTTGGGGTTTGAGAGCCGCCGCGGCATCAGCTGCCGATTTTTTCCGTTGCAGGGCTTGACGAGCAAGGTCTTCTTGTCCTTTACTTAAAGCGAGTTGAGCGCGTTCCTGCCATTTATTGGCTTCTGATTGCTGTTCATCGTATTGTTTGCGGCTTCTTTTTTCAGCGGCGATCGCTTTTGCCACGGCTTGGCGTAACTGCACCAAGTCCTCGTTCATATCCACAATCGCCTGTTCCAGCATTTTTTCTGGATCTTCGGCTTTACTAACGAGATCATTAACATTAGAGCGTACAACCCGACTGATGCGATCAAATAGTCCCATAATTCAAATTGTCCTTTGGCAATTTACAATTGATTTCCAGATTAATAGTCGTTCGGAGAATAGCAATCTTATTCCTGCGCTTACAACCAATGATAAGATGTTGAAGCAATTCTTACTATTAAAATCTGTTCTTCTTACTTTCTCTATGGTAAGACACTTACTCCTGATCAAGGAAAGTGATAAACCCCGATATTAAAATTATTTTTCAATGGAACTTTTTGACTGGTTGATTGTCCTTGCTTATCTCATTTTTGCTCTGGTTGTGGGTTTAGCGGTTTCTAAGCGCGGTTCTAGCAGTTTATTAGAGTTTTTTATCTCGGGGCGTTCCCTCCCGTGGTGGTTAGCGGGAACCAGTATGGCAGCGACGACGTTTTCCATTGATACGCCCCTTTATATTGCTGGTGTGGTGGGAACTAGAGGCATTGCTGGCAATTGGGAATGGTGGAATTTTGGCATTGCTCACTTAATTCTAATTTATATTTTTGCTCGTTTGTGGCGAAGATCAGAAGTGGTAACAGATGCTGAGTTAACAGAACTGCGATATGGGGGGCGCATGGCAGCGATTTTAAGGGGAACTAAAGCCTTTTTATTTGCGGTTCCCATTAATTGTATTGCCATTGGTTATGCCATGTTAGCGATGGTAAAGGTCATTGATGCTTTAGAATTATGGCAAAGTTTAGGCTTTGAACCGGGGGATAACTTAAAGTTAGTCAGTGTCATTGGGGTAAGTATTTTTGTCCTCCTTTATTCAGGGCTTTCGGGATTATGGGGGGTAGTTGCTACCGACTTTTTTCAGTTTTTCTTAGGCTTATTTGGGGCAATTGTTGTTGCTGTAATTTCGGTCAATCATGTGGGAGGAATGCACGAACTGGTACCGGCAGTGCAAGAAGCCACTCGCGAGGATATTTTAGTGTTTTTTCCCTTTGTTGGAAATGTACTTACTGGAAATTTCCGTTGGAGTGATACGGCAGGGATTAGTTTAACCACATTTTCGGCTTATTTATTTGTGCAATGGTGGTCATTTCGTCGCAGTGATGGCGGTGGCGAGTTTGTGCAACGGTTAGCGGCTGCTAAAGATGAGGGGGAAGCAGAAAAGGCAGTTTGGTTCTTTAATATTCTCCACTATCTGATTCGCACTTGGCCCTGGGTGGTGGTGGCGTTAGTCGCTATGGTGGTGTATCCCAATTTAGAGGATCCTGAGTTGGGCTATCCCCGATTAATGTTAGATTTCTTGCCCACAGGAATGTTGGGGTTAGTGGTGGCTTCTTTGGTGGCGGCGTTTATGAGTACCGTTTCCACTTCCATTAATTGGGGGGCTTCTTATCTCACAAATGACTTGTATCAACGGTTTATGCGACCGAATGCCACACAAGCAGAATTAGTGTTGATGGGACGAGTGGCTTCTGTGATTGTAACGGCTTTAGGCGCGATCGCTGCTTTTTTTGCGGATGATGTGGCGACAGTGTTCCGTCTTGTTATTGCCATTGGCACTGGCCCAGGGTTAGTCTTGGTTTTACGGTGGTTTTGGTGGCGCATTAATGCAGCCGCTGAACTCGCTGCCATGATTGCTGGGTTTATTATTGGCTTATTTACCAGTTTGACCCCGAATCCCATTTTTGATGATTTTGGAGTCCGCTTAATTGTTATATCGGTTTTAACAGCAATTATTTGGGTAACTGCAATGTTAGCCACACCCCCAGAATCCGATGAAACCCTTGATGAATTTTACCGCCGAGTTCGCCCCAGTGGTTGGGGATGGCGCAGACAAGAGGCAAGAACAGGGATTCCTCCAGGTCAGGATTTACAAAAAGATATTCTTAGGGTACTGGCTGCGATTTTATTACTGTTTGGGTTGATGTTAGCCGTGGGCGGATTCTTATTATTACAACCCTTAACAGGATGGATATCTCTCATTTGTGCCGTTATTGGTGGGTTTTGGCTGCGACATTTAAATAAGCGTAAAATTAAACCGATGCCTCGACCGGGATTAGATGATGATGACTAATATATATGACTGTATTATTGTGGGTGCTGGCCCCGCAGGAGGAAGTGCCGCCTATCATCTGGCTAAAAAGGGATACTCAGTTTTAATTTTAGAAAAAGAGACCCTTCCTCGTTATAAGCCCTGTGGCGGCGGCGTTGCCCCGATTATCCAAAACTGGTTTGATTTTGATTTTTCTCCGGCTATTTCCCTAAAAGTATCTCTCAATCACTATACATGGAATAAAGGAGATCCCTTTGAAACTGAATTTAATAGTCAAGAACCGGTTTGGATGGTAAGGCGAGACATTTTTGATCACTTTCTGGTTCAACAAAGCCAGAAACAAGGGGCGCAATTACAAGAGAACACCCTAGTGACAGGAGTAGAGTTAGAAACTGACCAAGTCATTGTTAAAACTCGCAATGGCAATTATACAGGGCGATATCTAATTGTTGCCGATGGGGGAAGAGGGCCGATCGCGAATTGGTTAGGGTTCAAAAAACGCAAACGGGTTTTAGCCGGGGCTTTAGAAACGGAAGTTCCCCTTAGCAATTACGATAATCCCAAGATTTACTTTGAGTTTGGGATGGTTAAGTCGGGCTATTTGTGGAATTTTCCCAAAGCAGATGGTTATTCCCTTGGGATTGGGGCATTTCATGATCGCGGATCGCAAAATCTACGGGAAATTCTTGCCGATTACGCCCAACTGTTTGATGTTGATTTAAGTGAGATTAAACATTATGGACATCCCATTAGTCTTTGGAATGGGAATCAACAATTACACAGCGATCGCGCTGTTTTAGCTGGGGAAGCGGCTTGTGTGGTTGATCCCTTTACTGCCGAGGGAATTCGCCCTTCCATATTTAGTGGGATTAAAGCGGCTCAAGCGATGGATCAAGCCTTAGCCGGAGATAGCCATGCTTTAGAAAATTATTCTCGCACCATGGCTGAAGAATGGGGAAAAGAAATGATTTGGGCGCAACGATTGGCGAAATTATTTTATCGGTTTCCCGCTTGGGGATATCAAGTTGGGGTGAAACGAGAAAGTGCCACCCATATTTTGGCTAAAATTTTTACGGGAGAATTACGGTATTCTCAAGTTGCCCAACGCGGCATTAAACGATTATCCCGTTTCTAGGTTTAGTTATTTGTTATTGGTTATTTGTTATTTGTTAACTCACCCCATTTCCCTTGCAAGGAGTCAGAAATTACGCCATGGCATTTGCTGGAGACTGTTAAAATCACCCAAAGAAAAATCCAAGCCCGCACTGAAGGCTTGGAAAAGATGGAATTTAATCAAAGTTGTTAAGCAAAGCGACGGCGCAAAATGGGTTGAATGAGGAGTAAAATCGCCACATCAAAAGCAAATAAAGCGAGTAGGCTTACCCCAAAAGAAAGGTTTAACCACGGGGTTTCTAAGACAACACTGCTTAAAGCCCAGTCTGCATTTAGGTAAATATAGCGAATCGGCTCGATCGCGTAAGTTAAGGGGTTCACACTTGCGACAACTTTTAACCAGTCTGCCATAAAGTTAAGCGGTGCAAGGGCGGTACTGGCAAATAACAGGGGAAGGTTAGTGACAAAAATCACAGCAATGAGTTCCACATGACCGGGAAGGGCAAAGGCTAATCCTAAACTAAGGGCAGTCACCCCAGCGACAATGAGGAAGACAATGAGCGCGATCGCGCTTAATCCTGCTAAACTAGGTAAGCCAGCCCCAACGACAGCACTTAACCCGACAATCGCTGCAGTTTGCAAAAAGCTGAGGGCAATAATATAAAGCGTCGAAGCCGCCACAATGGAAAAGCGAGTGCTTAACGGCGCAACCAGTAAGCGATTCAGAAATCCGAACTCGCGATCAAACATAACTGGCAATCCCGCATTTAAAGCCCCGGAAAAGGCAGTAAAAACAATTACTCCCGGCGCGAGAAACTGACTATAGTTAACCCCTTCTCCCAGTAATCCTTCTGGGGCATACTGGAATAACGCCCCAAATAAAATCAACCACATTAATGGCTGCACAATCCCAGCAACTAGCGTGGAAGGGCGACGCTGCAATTGAATAAACAGCCGTTTCGTCAACGCCCCGGTTTCTTGGATAAATTCACTGATAGGGCTTTCTGTTGCCGGTTCTTGGTTCTCAATAAGGGAATTGGGGGATAATGGGCTAATACTTTGACTCATGATTCGTGTTCTCCTATCGTTTTAACTACCTTTCATTGCTTGTTTCTTCTCGGCCTTAATATCGCGACTCCCTGCAGCCGCCATTTCTGCATCGAGGAGAGTGCGCCCAGTTGCTGCTAAATACACATCGTCTAAACTGGGACGAGATTGGGAAATGCCAAAGGTGGGTAAGTTGAGATGGGAAAGTTTGCTTTCAATATCGGTAATGGCATTACTGTGGGGTTCTACCACTAAGTTTAAAGAATTCCCTTGCGCGGGGTTAATAATCACCTCTCTAACAAAATCAAGGTGGGATAACTGTTCTTTGGCTTGTTCTGCTTCCTCGTTAGGCGTAAATTCTCGAATGCGGAGGGTAACGCGATCGCCGCCTAAGCGATCTTTTAATTCCGTCGGCGTTCCACTAGCAATCACTTCTCCTTGATCAATAATAGCAACGCGATCGGCGAGGGCATCCACTTCTTCGAGGTAATGACTGGTAATTAAAACCGTGGTGCCAGCCTCTCGCAACTTTCTTAAAAAGTCCCAAACCACAAAACGGCTTTCAATGTCTAATCCCACCGTGGGTTCATCTAGCACCAAAACATCTGGCTGATGGAGTAACCCGGCAGCGAGATCAAGGCGTTTTTTCAATCCTCCCGAATATTTACCTGTTTTTTGATCGGCATAATCTTCTAATCCTAATAAGCTCAAAAGTTGGGAAATACGTTCTTGGGCGATGGCGTTTGGGATATGATAGAGACTTGCCTGTAGTTGTAATAACTCGCGTCCTGTGAGAACTTTATCTAACGCCACCTCTTGCGCCACATAGCCTAACTTCCGTCGAGCCATTTTCGGCTGTTCAATACTGGAGATGCCTCCTACTTCCACTCGCCCGGCATCAGGTTTCGTTAATGTACATAAGCAGCGAATGGTAGTGGTTTTTCCCGCAGCATTGGGGCCAAGTAAGCCAAAAATTTCCCCCGATTCCACGGTGAAGGTAACGTCTTTCACTGCTGTTACGTCACCATAGGATTTTTTAAGATGTTCGATGGAAACAGCAGATGTCATAAAACTTCCTACCTAAAATCTATACAAATATTAAGCATCTGCTCTTATCTTAATGCACTCCCCTCTGTCCCGACATTATTGTTGGTTGTAAACCAGTGATCAGTGATCAGTGACCAGTGACCAGTGACCAGTGAACAAATAACGAATAACAAATAACAAACTAATGACTAATTGGAATTCTCCTCACTGGCTTCAGTTTCGGCGATTTCCTGTTCAATATCTTCAATATCTCGGTTGGGATCACTTTCGGAGATCGCCCGTGTACACGCCCAATTACTCGGGAGTGCGGAGGGCCACCCCATGCGAATCGCTTCGGGGCAAATCGTCATAATGGTTAACTGACAGTCAATTAGTTGTAATCCCTCTTTTTCCGCTTGTTTCAGGCTTTGCTTCAACACCGAATCATTATTAAATTCAATGGTGCGATTGCACTGAATACAGACAATATGATGGTGATGGTGGGGATGAGGGCGATTTAATTCATAGTGTTTATGTCCTTCGGCTAATTCTAATTCTCGCAGAATCCCCATTCGCGTCATTAACTTAACACTGCGGTAGATGGTGGAGAGACTAATTTCTTCCCCGCGCTTTTGCAAGAGATGAAATAACTCTTCGGCGCTGAGATGATGGCCTCGGGGGAGGTTTTGAAAGACATGGAGGATTGTCTCTCGTTGGGGAGTGAGTCGCCATCCCCGAGAGTTCAGTTCTGCTTTCAGGGAGGAGGAGCTATAGGGTTGCCTAACCATAATTTTTTTTGCAATAAATGCTATATATTGACAATATTACTCTTTAATGAACTGATTTGCAACAATTATTACTTATTGATAATAAAACGCAACAATTGTTCGCCGCCAATTTGAGACATAGTACGAGTATAAGTGCCTGTTGTTGTGCCATTTTCCCGTTGTTTGAAGTTAATCTCGGGTTTAATTTCAAGCAAATGATTGACTTACTCTTGCAGTTGGGCAAAAATCGGAGTGTGACGGAGTTGAGACTTGAGGTCAAGTTGTTCCTGTTCGTTGATTGAACCGGGGCGTAACCAACCATCGGCCGAGAGTCGCATCCGATTACAGTTATCGCAGAAGCATTCCGACATTTGGGAAATAAAGCCGAGCGTTCCCTTGGCGCCTGGAATTTGAAACACCTCTGCCGGCCCGTTGCCCGCGACGCTTCCGCCTTCTAATCCCCACCGTTATCTTGTCGAATTTCTTCCTCTTCCGAGGGAATCCAAGCGCGATCGCGCTTTAAGCAGTCATTTCCCAAATTAGATTGTCTTCTGTCAAAAAATCATAACTAAAATGATCCACCTCATTGGTATCACTGAGTTCTAAATTATAGAAATTAATCATTTCCTCTTCAAAATACGGCCCCGCGTGCCACGTTCCTTTATGGAGTTTAATAAAACAATTCCCTGGAATGTGAAAGGCTTTTAATTGGCTAACATCAGGCTTAGAACTGCTGCTGGGCGGGGCGACTGCTAATAACCAACTTTTTCCTTCTAACGCGCCTAAACATTGGGTACATAATTGATGGCGGGTAATTTTATGAAATTGTTTCCCCCGTTGGGTTAACTGCATAATATAAAATCGGGGCGTTCCCTGACTTAAATCTAATTTGGCATCAGTTTCGTCAAAGGGTTTGCCATCGGGAGACGGTAAAACTAATTCGCCATAGGGAGCAAAATTTTCTCGGGTAATGTCTTCGATTTTTAAGGTTTTTAGCGTGGCTTGCGTCATAATTTAAGAGACTAAAAATTGCTTTTCAATACTGGGAATGGCATCAATCAGTTGTCGGGTATAATCACTACTCGGGGTTTGATAAATGGTTTCTGCTTTCCCAATTTCTTCAATTTTGCCGTTGTTCATTACCATAACGCGATCGCTGATAAACTTCACCACACTCAAGTCATGGGAAATAAAGATATAGGTTAAGTCAAACTCTTCTTGCAACTCTTTTAGTAAGTTTAAAACTTGGGCTTGCACCGACACATCCAATGCCGAAACCGACTCATCGCAGATGATAAACTCAGGATTTAGGGCAAGGGCGCGAGCCACACAAATCCGTTGCCGTTGTCCGCCAGAAAACTCATGGGGATAGCGTTTAATATCATCAGGGCTTAATCCCACCCTTTCTAAAAGATACGCTACCCGTTCTTTCCGTTGACGACTATTTTTATAATGTTTATGAATGGTGAGGGGTTCGAGGATCGTTTTCCCAATCGTCAGACGGGGATTAAGGGAGTTATACGGGTTTTGGAAGACAATTTGCATCTGGCGGCGGATATTCCGTAATTTTTTTCCTTTTAAAGCAGTAATATCGTTACGATTAAAGGTAATTTTTCCTTGCAGAGGATCAATCAGACGCAGAATGGTTCGGGCTAAGGTGGATTTCCCACAGCCTGATTCGCCCACTAAGCCTAAGGTTTCCCCCCGATAAACGGTGAACGACACCCCATTCACCGCCATGGTATATCGTTTGCGTTGCCCAAAAGCCCCTTTTATCGGAAATCCCACTTGTAAGTTTTGTACCGTTAACAGGGGCGCACTGTTGATACTGGTATCTTCTGACAAGGGATCATGTTTTTCTTCTATTGTTTCTTCTTCCCAAGTTTCCAGTTGAGGCTTAGATTTCATCCCGTTCTCTTCTTGGGCTTTCATAAAGTCAGCAACGGTGGGAAGATAATCCACCGTTTGATCTAAACGCGGACGACAAGCCAGTAAGCCTTTGGTATAGGGATGTTGGGGATTGGTAAAAATGGTGCGAATGTCTCCCGACTCCACAATTTTTCCTTGATACATTACCGCCACTTCATCAGCGGTTTCCGCGACAACGCCCAAATCATGGGTAATAAATAACATGGACATTCCTCGCGATCGCGATAAGTCTCGTAATAGCTCTAAAATGGTTTTCTGAACGGTAACATCAAGGGCTGTCGTGGGTTCGTCAGCAATTAATAAGTGAGGATTACACGAGATCGCGATCGCGATCAT
>CAZTXK010000047.1:10767-12656 GCA_964617275.1 uncultured Dactylococcopsis sp.
TTTCTCTATAACATTTAATCCTGCAACTAAGCTACGGTCTTCACTAAGATGCGGGAACTTTAATTGAGAGTCGGGAACACCTTTTTTTCGCTGCCGTTGACGAACAATATTAAAGCTGCCGGAGGCAAGTAAATGCAGTCGCGGTGGGGGAACTAACTCTTGGCGTTTTGCGCCGTAACGGGGGTTAATTTCTTTGAGAAGGTCATCAAATCGTTGCAGAAAGCCTTTTAAGTTGGGTAAATCTTGTTCTGAGGCAAGTTCAATATTGAGAATATAATGGGCGGGCGTTTCTTCCTCAGAAAGGGTGACACAAAAGTCTTCTAAAATTACATCAAATTCAGCTTGTAACCTTTCCATTACGGCAACAACATGGGCTTCAGTTGTCTTTTCAACAGTGGAAGAAATCACGCCACCGCGACGATAGCGAAAGACAATTAAGGGGGCTTGATTATAAAATCCCACGACTTCGATAACATCGCCATTGTCATAGCGGTAAAAGCCACTGTAATTGGTAACAAGAATGCGATATTTTTTTCCCACTTCTACTTCTGTTGCTAGTAAAGTTTCAGGATGGCTTGCCTCCCATTGCGATTCCGGGATAAATTCAAAAAAGCCTGTTCCGACAGCTAAGATACTGCCATCCATATTTAAGTCAGGATAGATGCTATAAGTGGCTTCTGCTGAAGCGTAAGCTGCCCCAAAGACGGGAATATCGCCGAGGTATTCTGGAAACCGTTGTAGATAAAAATTAGATGTACCACCTCTGGCGCTAGCGACAAAAGAAAGGTTTTGCCAAACTTTGGGGGGCGTTAAACGTCCTTGAGAACTTAAAATGGCTTGTAATTCTTGGGCGCGTTTGGGGTTAGCTTGAAATTGTGCTTCTAGTTTATTTCTTAAGTTGCTTTCTAGGTTTAACCAAGTGGGAATTGTCCCCGTTTTTAGATCATGAATAAAGTCTTCGCTGTATTGTTCTAAATATTGACAAGTACGAAGAATTAGCATAGGAAAATTAGCAACAATTCCGCCAGTTTCTTGATTTTGGATGGCAAATAATAAGCAAAGATAATGACGGGCTAAACTATCACTCACTTGGAGAGTTTCATAGGGATGAGCAAACAGTTGTTGGTAAACCCATTTCCCCATTTTTAAAACCCCTGAAGAACTACTCCCGTAAGGAATGCCAGCACTGGTATAACCTGAAACATCAGTGCTATTCGTTAGTAATAATTTTCTCAATCGGTTCTCACGTTTTTTTAAGGCTTTACTCAGAAAACCGATGCTAATTAAGTTTGCCCAACCTAATGAGTTTTGAAATTGTTTGGTAACAGGAATTAACTTTTGTTTGCCTGTTGAACCACTGGTTGTGCTAAAATAAATGACACGATCGCGCGTTAAAATGTTTGCTTCCCCTTTTGCCATTCGGTTAATATACGGTTCATAATAATCGTAGTTTTTCACGGGAAGGCGCGATCGGAATTCGTCAATGGTATTGATTTCTTCTAAACCATATTCTTGTCCCAAGACAGTATCTTCATGAGCGGCTAAAACTTTCCTTAAGAATTTTTCTTGTTCTCGTAAAGGCTGTTTCGTTTTTTCATGAAATCGAGCTTGGGCATATTCTGAAATTAGAGTTAGGCTAGTTAATAAAAAATTAGACATTATCTATTAGTTAGTATTAAAAAAGGAAAAAGGCAATGGTAACTACAGAAAAAGCAACTGTCCCAAAAGTGGATGTCTCAGAATTATCAGCAGATACTTTTTCGGAAGTTTATCAGAAATCGGGACAACCTGTAATTATTACTGGGCTGCTTAATGAAGATGCCCACTGGAACTTAGACTATTTAACTCGAACCCTTGGCAATCAAACGTTTTTCTTTCGTCGCTATGGC
>CAZTXK010000048.1:0-1827 GCA_964617275.1 uncultured Dactylococcopsis sp.
ATGAAAGGTAAAAACAATACCGCGAAACAGCTTCTTAAAATTCTCATTGGCGCAGCTTGGATCGACGGCAAAATCCAGCCCGAAGAACGTCAATACCTGCAAAAAACCGCCCAAAAACATAACCTTGCAGACGATCCTGAAATTCGCCCTCTCTTAAACGAACTCAAAACCGTCCAACCTGATCAATGCTACGCTTGGCTAGAAGAATATTTAGGCAACGCTCCCAGTCAGAAAAATTATGAAAATCTGATTGAAGCCATCAGTGGGTTGATTTATAGCGATGGGGAAATGGCAACAGAAGAAGCGAAACTCCTCACTAGCTTACAAGAATATGATCCCGCCAGTACCTCCCCCCTGGAAAAAGTGTTAAAAACTGTGCAAAAACTTTATCAACGGTATGCAAAAAGTTAGTCTAGTAGTGGTACTTTCATTGATAACTGAGTAATGACCACCCCTAAAATTATTGTCCTCGATGATGATCCCACCGGTTCTCAAACCGTCCACAGTTGTTTGCTCTTAATGCAGTGGGATGTAGAAACGTTACGTCTTGGTTTACAGGATGATATTTCTATCTTCTTTGTTCTCACCAATACTCGCGCCTTATCCCCAGAAAATGCGGCAAAAAGAACCCGCGAAGTCTGCCAAAACCTAAAAAGCGCACTTTCTCAAGAAAATATTACCGACTTTTTAGTCGTCAGTCGGTCAGATTCTACGCTCAGAGGACATTATCCCCTAGAAACTGACGTAATTGCCGAAGAATTAGGCTCATTTGATGCTCATTTCCTCGTTCCGGCATTTTTTGAAGGCGGACGCATTACCCGTGACAGTGTTCACTATATTGTCTCCGATGGGGTAGAAACGCCAGTTCACGAAACCGAATTTGCCAAAGACTCTGTGTTTGGTTACTCTTACAGCTATCTTCCCGACTATGTGGAAGAAAAAACCCAAGGGAAAATTAAAGCCGATCAAGTGCAGCGGTTTACCCTTCCCGAGATTCGTCAAGGAACAAAAGATCGGCTGCGACAACTGAATAATAATCAATGTGTTGCCGTGGATGGGGAAACCCAAAGCGACTTAGATCAGTTTGCCTCCGATGTTCTCGCAGTAGCCCAACAAGGAAAACAGTTTTTATTTCGCAGTGCTGCCAGTATTTTAACGTCCCTCGCGCAACTAGGAAAGCAACCTATTCCAGCCGAAGAAATGGGCAAATATGATGCCACGCCTAACCCGGGTGTCGTCTTAGTGGGTTCTCATGTCAAAAAATCAACCGCCCAACTTTATGCCCTTCTCGAAGAAGAAACTGTGACTGGAATTGAAGTTGATGTTAAAAAATTACGAGATGATCCGAATAATCGCGATAAGTTATTAACCGCTATTCTACAGGAAATTAATACCGCTTACGAAAATAAACAAACCCCGGTTATCTATACCAGTCGCGAAGAACTCCAATTTGAAAACACCCAAGCCCGTCTCAACTTTGGCGTTGCAGTTTCTTCCTTTTTAATGGATATTGTCCGCAGACTACCTAAAAATATTAGTTTTCTCATCAGTAAAGGCGGGATTACCTCCAACGATGTCTTAAGTGATGGGTTAAAATTACAATCAGCACGACTCTTAGGACAAATTCTTCCAGGTTGTTCTCTCGTGCGTACTCCTGAAACGCATCCTCAATTTCCTAGCCTTCCTGTCGTCTTATTCCCAGGGAATGTAGGAGATAATCAAGGCTTAGTTACTGTTTACCGTCGCTTAAATAAACATCATGACTGAAGAAATAGATAAACGTAAACTCCTTTCCGCCCTCGCCCACGGTTCGATTTTTTTTAGTGC